>NZ_JBHYHC010000099.1:0-33977 GCF_042738955.1 Umezawaea sp. NPDC059074 | reverse complement strand
ACGCAGTGGTGGCACTGGTTCTTCTTCGCCCAACCCGACATCCCCGAACGGGTCATCACCGCGGACCCGGACCGCTGGTACCACGGCGACCCGGAGGTGATGGGGCGGGAGAACCACGACGAGTGGCGGGCGGCGACGCGGAACCCCGACGTGGTGCGGGCGATGCTGGAGGACTACCGGGCGGGCCTGACCGTCGACCGGGTGCACGAGGAGGCCGATAAGGCCGCGGGCGTGCGGATCGAGTGCCCGACGCTGGCCCTGTGGTCGCTGCGGGACGACCTGGAGGACCTCTACGGTGACCCGCTGGCCATCTGGCGCGACTGGGCGCCCGGCGTGCGTGGCCACGGCATCGACTCCGGGCATCACATGGCCGAGGAAGCACCCGACGACCTGGCCACCACGCTCGCCGAGTTCTTCCACCCCTGATCATTCACGGAACCCATCCATCGTCAGCTTGCGTGAGCGGATGATTCCGCTACGAGAGGATCGCGGCTCAAGTGGTAGCGGTGAGAGTGGTGTTCTAGTTGGGCACTGGGGTGAGGAGTTCGGGTCCGTTGTTGCGGGGGTTGTTGACCGCGGTGGAGACCTCGTGGGGCTCCAGCGGCGGCTGCGGCATGCTGTTGATCAGCGCTTGGACGTCGTCGGGCTCGGCCAGGGTCGGGTCGAGCCACGCGTCGCGCAGGTCGCCGGGCGGGACGAGCAACGGGCTCCGGTCGTGGATGTGCCCCAGCGTGTCCGGAGCCGAGGTGGTGATGATCGTCCACGTCCACAGCCACCGGGCCGGGTCGTCCTCGAGCAGGTCCGGGTCCGGCCACAACTCGTAGAGCCCCGCGAACGCCAGTACCTCGCCACCCAGGTGCGAGTAGTACGGGGTCTTGGCCTTCGCGTCGGTCTTCTGCCACTCGAAGTAGCCGTCGGCGGGCGGCAAGCACCTCCTGCGCCGCGCGGCGGCCTTGAACGCGGGTTTCGAGACCAGGGTCTCCACCCTCGCGTTGATCATCTTCGAGCCGATCTTCCGATCCTTCGTCCATGGCGGCACCAACCCCCAGCCGACCGAGCGGAGCAGCCGCGACGCGGCCGCGTCCGGGTGTGGCGCAGCGGGCGATGGAGCGGTTGGACGCGGAGTTGTCCGAAAAGGACGACGAGGGGCGGCTGTTGACCTACGGCAAGGTCGGGGTCGTCGCGGTGGTGGGCAACGAGGACGGCGCGCACAAGATCAGCGCGGACCTGTACCAGTGCTTGAACGATGTCGGCTTCACGATCCCGGCCGGTGGCGTGACGTACTGAAACGGCGAGGCGATGCAGGGCGCGGACCACAAGGACCTGGACGAGACGCCGAAGACGACCGCCGGGACGACGAAGACCCTGGCGGCCAACGCCGCCCACCTCGCGGCTGCTCACGGAAAATCAGTACCCCGCCACCTGAGCGAGGTCCAAGGGAGGTCGCTGGCGGTGGTGTCGTGGTGGGCGGCTCACCGCGTGCTCACCCGGTGACAGCGTGCCTGTTGATCGAATTGCCACCAAGCGACGCGGTCACCGTGGCTGCGCCGTTCGACGGCGACCTGGACCGGTCGATCGGCAACTTCCCGCCCGCTGCCGCGACCCTCACGAAGGACCTCGGGCTGGCGACCTTCATCGCCGCCACCGGTTTGGCCGCCGCGCCCCAAGCGGGGGCGCTGCTCAGGCAGTACGGCGCGCTGCTGCCGTTCGCAGGCGTGGCGCTGGTCCTGGTGCCCGCGCTGCTGTCGCTCTACCTGGGCAGCCGCGTGCTGAAGATCGAACCGCCGATCCTCCTCGGCGCCGCCGCCGGTCAGCAGTGCAGCACTCCGGCGATCTCCGCGGTGACGAGCGTCGCGGGCAACTCCGTGCCGCTCATCGGCTACACCGTCACCTACGCGATGTCGGGCATCCTGCTGCCTCTGACCGGCCCGGTCGTGGCCGGACTGCTCGGCACGTGATCGGGAGTGGTCGCACCCGCGACTCGACGCGCGCGGCGGCGCCGCTAACCGGTGATGTGGCCGCGGTCGATCGCGACCGGTTCGGGGTTGCGCAGGTCTTCCAGCAGTTCGACCTGTCCGGAAAGGACACCGGTGAGGATGGTGCGCGCCACCGCCAGCAGTTCGGCCACGTGTGGGCTGGTCAAGGAGTAGAACACCGTCGAACCCTCCTTGCGCGCGACGACCAGGCCCGCGCGGCGCAGGACGGCGAGCTGCTGGGAGAGGTTGGACGCCTCGATGTCCAGTTCGGGCAGCAGTTCCGCGACGGCGTGCTCACGGTCGCTGAGCAGTTCCAGCACCCGGATGCGGGCGGGGTGTCCGAGGGTTTTGAAGAACTCCGCCTTCAACTGGTACAGCGGCCTGCTCATGCGGTCCCACCGGCACCACGGCGTGCGTCGGGAGCGGCCGTCGTGCCCGTCACGTGCCACCTCCCGCTTTTCGCCTGGTGATCGGACTCTAGCAACCGCCCGGCCGCCGCTGCTCGCGCAGCAGGCCGCGGGCGTGCTCGATCGCCTCCGGCGTCGTGGCGAACGCCCGGCCCAGATCGCGCAGACGGGTGGCGCCGCCCAGCGCGTCGAGCACGCGTTCGTGGCCCGGCCTGATGCCGGACACGAGCACCGCGATGCCGCGGTGCTCCAGCCTGTCGACGACGTCGCGCAGGACGAGCGCGCCGGTGGCGTCGACGGTGGAGACGCGGGAGAACCGCAGGACGACGACCTTGACGTCGGTGACCTCGGTCAGTTCCAGCAGGAAACGGTGCGCGGCGGCGAAGAACAGCGGTCCGTCCAGACGGTAGGCGACGATGTGGTCTGCCAGCAGGGCCTGCTCCTCCTCGCCGTGGTGGCTGTGGTCGAGGACCTCCTCCTCCAGCCGGGCGGTGCCCGCGATGGTGCGCAGGGCCGAGCCGCCCGCGACGACCAGACCGACGATGACCGCGGTGACCAGGTCGAGGACGACCGTGGTGGCGGCGGTGACCACGAGGACCAGCGCGTCCGAACGGGTCGAGCGGAGCAGGGGCCAGCACCGACCCGACCTCGACCATGCGGATCGCGGTGGCCAGCAGGACGCCGGCCAGCGCCGCGATCGGGATCTGTCCCACCAGGGGCGCTGCCGCGAACACGATGACGGCCAGCACCAGTGCGTGGCTGAGGGCGGCCAACCGGGATCGTGCTCCGGCCCGGACGTTGACCGCGGTGCGGGCGATGGCCGCGGTCGCGGGCACACCGCCGAAGAGCGGTGTGACCAGGTTGGCCAAGCCTTGTCCGAACAGCTCCTTGTCCGGATCGTGGCGTTCTCCGACGCTCATCGCGTCGGCCACCGTCGCGGACAGCAGGCTCTCCAGCGCGGCGAGCGCTGCCACGGCCACCGCGGGCGGTGCCAGGGTTGCCACGGCGCCGAGGTCGAGGAAGGCGAGCGACGGTGCGGGCAGCGTGGACGGCAGGGCGCCGATGAGCGCGGTGGGCAGGTCGGCGACCCAGCGGGCCACTGTCGCCCCGATCACCGCGACCAGGGAGAACGGGATCGTCGGACGCCACCGCGCGCCGAGCAGCACCACCAGCGCGACGCCGACCGAGGTGACCGCGTCCTGCCACGTCGGGTGCGCGGCGAAGTCGGCGACCGCCCTGACCGCGACCAGGGCGACCTGCTCGCCGTGCGGTGCGGGCACGCCGAGCGCGGCGGGGACCTGCTGCAACGCGATGACCCCAGCGATGCCGAGGGTGAACCCCTCCACGACGGGAGCAGGCACGTACCGCACGTACCGGCCGGCTCGCGCAAGGGCCAACGCGATGAGCAGGACCCCGGCCATCAGCCCGACCATCAGGACGCCTGACGGCCCGTGGGCCGTCACGATGGGGACCAGCACGACGGTCATCGCCCCGGTCGGTCCGGACACCTGGAAGCCGGAACCGCCGAAGACGGCGGCGATGGCGCCCGCGACGACCGCCGTCACCAGTCCGGCCGCCGCGCCGAGCCCGGAGGCGACACCGAACCCCAGTGCGAGCGGTAGGGCGACGATCGCCACCGTCGCCCCGGCCACCAGGTCGTGTCGAGGGGATCGCGCCAGCGACCGGATCTCCGGCTTGCCGGGCAGCAGGGACCTCGGTCCACCACTCCGCCGCTGTGCCATCAGCGGGTGGTCCGAGCTGGTGGGCGGCGGTGGGACGCGGCACGGATCAGCACTCCCGCTCACCGCCGACGTCAATGCCGTGGTTCCCGGCGATGCGTTCCAGGTTCAGCAGGTCGGCTCGATGCAGGGCCGCGAGTTCCTCGTCTCCGGTCGAGTCCGCCTCGCGCACAGACCGTCGAGCCGACTCGATCCTGGCGCGCACCGTGGCCGCGAACTCGCTCATCTGGTCTCCAGTCACTCGGTCTACTGAAGGGTACAGCTTTTGAGCAATTGCAAACTTCTTCAACTGATGAGGGGAGGACGCGATCCTCGGAAGCGGCGAGACCTGACTGCGAACGGCGCGGTGATGCGGGCCATGAGGGCGGGACCGCATCTTCCGGCGCCTCGTTCAGGCCGGTTGGAGGAGTTGGGTGAGAACCTGGTCCAAGCCGAGGGCGAACAGGTCGTCGTCGGTCCACGCGGCGTCGACGAAACTGGACGTGCTGAGGGTGGGGTAGAGGTCGGCCGAGTCGAGGATGTGCGCCCGAACCTCGGCGATCGCGGTCGGGTCGTCCAGTCGGCGCCAGGCGGTGTCGGCCACGGTCTCAGCGCAGGCTGTCGCCGGGGAAGCTCCGGACCGGGTGGACGGTGAAGGTGAAGATGCCGGCCCGAACGCCGGGGTCCTCGCCGATGATCGTGCGGGCGGTCTCCAGGTCCGCGTCGAGGACACCGATGCCGCAGACCTCGGTGTCGTCCACGACCGGGCACACGATGTTCAGCACGCCCTCGGCGCGCAGCGCGAAGTTGCGGCGGCCGTGCTCCCAGACGACCGGAGCCGCTTCAGGGGAGTGGAAGTTCGGGCCGGCTTTGAGGATGACAGCGGTGTATGCCTTCGTGGTGGCCATGCCCGCTCGCATGTCGTCATCGCTGATGGGGGTGGTCATCGCGTGCTCCTGTCGTTCTCGAACGGCTCGGCCAGCAGCAGGGCCAGGTCGTTGTGGTTGAGGTAGACAGCGATCTCGTAGTGGTCGGCCTCCCGCCGGAGCAGGAACGTCGAGGCGAGCGCGACCGGGGCGATCGGCCGCTCCGCCAGCCATTCGGCGCGAACGAGCACGTGGCGGTCGTCCAGTCGTTGTTGCCGGGCGGAAACCCGTCGCAGCGCGGTGACACCCGCGCCGGTGAACATCTTCCGCCTGGCAGGCAGGCCCGCACCCAGTTGCCGCGGGGTCAGCGCGAGCGCGCGCTGGGGGTCCAGCGCCAGGAACGTCCCGCTGAACACCCCGGACCAGTCACCGCCATCGCGGCCACGCAGGTCGTAGTCGTCCAGGAAGGACACCACGTCGTCGTCCGGCGGCGTCCACGGGTTCTCCTCGGGTGTGGTCACAGCTGCACCGCCATCTTCTCCAGCAGGGGCACGGTTTCGGCGAGTCGACGTCATTCGGCTTCGGTGAAGGTTTCCGGCACGGCGTGCACGCGCGCGCCGCTCGCGGTCTCCCGCGCGGACAGCGCGTCGCGTCCGGCCGGACTGATCGACACCACTGCCCGTCGTCCGTCCGCGGGGGTCTTGGGCGATCCAGGCGCTGCAACACGGCCAGTTCCAGGAAGCTCAGACCCTGACCGTCGTCGACGTGCGGATGGCGCAGGCCGCGCGCCCCCTTCCCGCCGCCGGCCGCACGTCCTGCGCCAGGCGATTTTCACGCAGAAATCCAGGTCAGATTAGCGAACTTCGCTTGACGAGGTGTGCTCCTGGCCCGCTCCGGCCATCGTCCTGGGGACTGGCCGGGCAGGCACAGCCACCGGCTGACCTCACCGCGCGGGCTGAGGTGCGTCGCCAGGACTTCGGCCTGCCGCGCCCGCCTGTCCACCTGTCGGGGTCTCGTCGTGGAGCGTCGTCTCGTCTCCCGTTTTCCCAGGAGTGGCGTACCGTTCTGCTTGATGGAGTGTTCGCTCCCGCTGTGTGGAAGCCACTGTTCTCGGGTTCAAACCAGATCCTGGTGACCGACTTGACCACCGCTTCGGACCTGGCCATCGACTTGGGCCTGGCGATCTCCCGGCGGACGCGGGTGGTGATCGCGAACCTGTCCGCGGTCACGTTCCTGGGCGCTACCGGGCTCGGTGTGCTGGAACGCGCTCATCATCACGCCGTGCGGGCCGGTAGCCGTTTGCTGCTCGTCGCGGCACAGCGGTGTGTGCTGCGACCTTTGGCGTTGACCGGGTTGGACGCCGTGCTGATCGTGGTCCCGACCAGCGCCGCCGCGCGGGTCTTCGCTGAACGGTGACCACCCGGTGCCGGGCTCGTCCGCACACCCGGCGACATCGGTGCCACGGGCTCATCAGGTCAGGACAGGCACATCGCGGCCCACACGGTTTTCGTGTCGTCGGACAGCGACACCCCCCACGAACGGGACAGGGCTTGCACCAGGCAAATTCCGCGTCCTCGGTAGGGGCCCGCGGTGGACGAGCCGATCAGCGGGACGAGGTCGTGGGAGCTGTCCGACACCTCGATCACCACCTCGCCCCGGCCCAGGAGCACCGCGGCGTCGCTGTCGCACGGCACGTAGCCGGTGATCGTGACTCGGCACGGTGGTCGGGCGTGGTCCACCGCGTTGGACAACAACTCGGTGGTGACCAGGGAGATGTCCTGCACGACGTCCTGATCGCACCAGTACAGCGACTTCCGCACCCGATCCCGCACCACGACCAGGTCGTACCGGGTCACCGGCATGGCGACCAGCACGTTGGTCTTGCTGTCCGCCACCGGCTGGTACGCCGTGCTCCCGATGGCCGATCTCGGTGGTGTCGGCGGGGTGGTGGCGACACCGGGCGGTCGGGCCGTGATGGTGGGCCATGAGCGTGTCTTCGGGTCGGCGTCGACCATCGTCGTGCTCCTCCTCGTCCACCCGGTGGCCGGAGTGCGTCCAGCGCGTGCGGGGCACCGTTCGGGGTCGATCGGCGACAGGCCGACTTCAGAGGTTCGTCCCAGGTGTCACTTCCGGTTCGCCCCGCCGTGGACCTCGGTCCGCGGAGAGGCGAAGGGGGATGGGTCAGGTCAGGGGGAGCGCTGCCCAGACGGTCTTCGTGCGCTCCCCGCGCAGCACCCCCCACGAGCGGGACAGGGTTCGCACCAGCCGCATACCCCGACCGCCGTGCCTGCTCGTCGAGCGCTGGGTGATCAGGGGGATGTGGTCGCGCGAGCCGTCGAGCACCTCGATCACGGCCTCGCCCTGGCGCACCGGCGTCTCGGCACCGGTGCCGTAGGAGCCGACCACCGCCTCCTCCGAGGTGGGCAGGTAGCCGACCACGGTGATCTGGCGCGGGCGTCGGGCGTGGGTGACGGCGTTGGTGGCCAGTTCGGTGGCGACCACCTCCACATCCGCGATGACCTCCGGACCGCACCACGACAACGATCGCCGGATCCACTCCCGGACCACCGCCAAGTCGTCCCGGTCGATCGGCATCACCAGCAGGTCGACTCGTCGCGTGCCTTCCGCGGGCAGGTAGACCTGGCTGGTCGGGGAGAGCGTTAACTCCGCGGTCCGGGGCTTGAGACCGGTGGGGCGGGTGGTCTCGGCGGCGGGAAGCCACGGCGCGAGGGGAGCGGACGAAGCGGTTGTGGAGGGGTGGGTCATGCGGATCGCTCCTTGATCGCCAGAGTGACGCGGTCGTCTCTTCCACCATCGGCGACGGTGTCCGATCGCTCTCGGCTACCCCGCCGCGGGTGGCTTCATGCCAGGTCACCGGCTTGAGTGACCCCCGAAGGGGTGCACTCGCCGACGATCATCGCTGATGGCGTCGCTCCGCACTCAGGACTTCGACACCCATGCCGCGGTGCGGGCACACCTGTCTCCTCGGTGGCTTCGGAACAGGATGGTTGGGTGAGCCGAAGATCGGGTAACCGGCCGCCACCGTGAGCGCGCGCGTCTCCGCGGTAGGACCACTGGAGTTCGACGGTCCGGGCCGGACCGGCCGGAATGTTCATCAAGCAGCATCCGATCCCGGTCCGGCCGTCTTCTCGAGTTCGTCGATCACCGCGAACCCTGGCGTAACGCCGCCCTCGTGCCGGACGACCAACGCGTGCGGAGTTCCGCCACTTGATCGCACCACCGGGAAACGGGGGATCCATGCAGTTCCAGAACAACCCGCTCCACCAGGGCCGGGTGGTCACCGCCCTGAACCTCTGGCACGTCCGCGCCACCAACCAGCACATGGCCCATGGAGCGTGGTACCAGCTCCACCCGAACGGGTCGCTGCTCTACAACTGCGGCGGTGTCAACAACGGCGGTGACTACGGTGTCGACTGGGTCGACCAGGCGCTCTACGTGTGGTTGACGGGCCACTTACCGGCGGGATTCGTGTTCACCGCCGGGCCGAACCAGAGGTGGGGAGGCCTCGAGTTCTACAACATCACCCGTGCGTCAGGTCCTGTCCCGAAGCCGAAGGACGAGGCTCGCCAAGTCGATCACCGCCCGGCAACGGTCGGCGGGCATCCGCCCTCGCGTGGCCTCTCGCCGCTGCGGACACCCGAACCCGCTTTGGTGGCCCGCCGCATGGCCGAAGCGGTCACGCGGCGGGCGCCGGTCGGTTCTCGACATGGAGTCGGGTAAGCGCCTCAAGGGGTCGAACGGTGCTTCGACCGACCTGGACGGCTCGTGATGGCCTTCGACCTGTTGTGCCTGGCGGCCGGTATGCCGACGGGCGAACTCGTCATCGCCGACCGCGACCTGGCTGCAACGACGCGCTCGGGACATTGCCCGTGCCGTCATCGGCAGGGTGCGGTGATGGACCTAGCGCAGTGCGTCGACCAGTGCGGTGTAGGCCTTCTTCGGCTTGTACGAAGCGCTCCAGGGCAGAGCGTTGCCCGGTACGGCGGGGTACTGGTTCACCGTCGCGGTCGAGCCGTACTTGTCGGTGAAGCCCCAGGTGGTGAATCCCGTGCAGTTCGGCTCCTGCCGGCAGACGGTCATCCGCTCGCCGAACTGCTTCGCCTGCACCGCGGTGTCCGATGTGGACACGTCCATTTCGGAGACCCGAACCTTCAACCCCAACGCGTTGAGCGCCTTGACGTGCTTGCGGAAGGTTTCAGCGGGCACCCGCTCGCCCGCGCTGTACTCGTGGCTCTGCAGACCCACGCCGTCGATCGGCACGCCGTTCTGCTTGAGCTTCTTCACCAGTGAGTACAGCGCTTGCCACCGGCCTCCATCGGCTTCGGCGCCGTACTCGTTGAGGTAGAGCACGGCATTCGGGTCGGTCTCCCGCGCGGTACGGAAGGCCTGTGCGATGTAGTCGGCGCCCATCGCCTGGTACCACAGGTTGTGCTCGAGCCCGTCGGAGTTGTCCTCGTTGATGGGTTCGTTGACCACGTCCCACTCCTTGACGCGGCCGGCGAAGTGACCTGCCACAGCCCTGATGTGGTCGAGCATCACGGTTTTCTTGTCGGGGGCGGACCGCATCCACGTCGGAAGGGCTTCGAACCAGACCAGGGTGTGCGCGTGCACGTCGATGTCGTTGGCCCGTGCGAAGTCCACGAGCGCGTCGGCCTCGGCGAAGGCGAACACGCCACGCCGGGGCTGCACGAACTGGGGTTTCATGTCGTTCTCCGGGGTGATCAGGTCGAACTGCTCACCGGCGGTCGCGCGGTAGCGGTCGTCGGACACCAGGGGCGCGATGGCGATCGCGGAACCCACTCCGACCTTGCGCGGCAGCGCTTCGGCGGTCGCACGCCACGACCCGGCGACCTTGTTCTGCCGCCAGTCCGGGGCGGTGAGCACCTGCACCTTCCCGGTGGCTCGCAGCGAGGTCAAGCTCCAGCTCTGCCCGGCAGGCGCGTCCGCGCCGAACCAGACCTGGCCGGAGGAGAAAGCACCGCGGTCGGCCACCTTCCCGACCTGTTGGCCGTCGACGGAGAACGCGAGTTCGGACCCGACGTGCTTGACGCCGATCGTGGTCGTGGCAGGCACGGCGCTGCCGAACTTCGCGGTCTGCACGGGCTTGTCGGACTTCCCGTCCCAGACCGCGATGGCCAGCTTCCCCCCGGTCACGCCGACCCGCACGCTCGGCGGCTCCTGGCGCCACTCGTCGTAGATGATCGGCAGTGCGCCGTAGAGCTGCAGGGACCCCGATCCCGACACCTTCGCGTCGACCTGGAAGTCACCGGTGACGGCCAATCGCGGTCCCAGCACGTTGACCGGCGGGTTGGCCTGGGAGCGCTGGTAGTCGGTGTCGGTGATCCACCGGTCCAGGCCGGTGATCCGAACGCCGTCGGCGGACTGCTCCGCTCCGGCGAAGTGGGACCAGTCCTGTCCGCTCAGCAGGTCCACCGGTGCGGCGGACGCGGCGGGCACTGCGGCTACGAGCAGCAGCGCGGTGAACAGGGGCAGCATGAAACCTCCTGCGGTGGGGATGGGAGTGGTGCGCAGGCGGCGGATGCGCGGACTAGCGGGGGTGAATCCGTGAGGGCACGAGGCGGGGAAGCACGGTGTCCAGCGCGACGGCGACGCCGCCGGCGAGGATCGCGCCCTCTCGCAGTGCCGAGGTGCTGATTCGCGGTGGGCGGGTGGTGAGCGAGGCGAGCGCCGTGCGGACGGGCTCGGCGAGGACGTCCCCGTTGAGCCCGATGCCGCCGCCCAGGACGATCAGCGCGCAGTCGATGACGGAGGTGATGCGCATCGCGCAGTCCGCGATCCGCGCGGCCTCCCAGGCGATGAGCTCGACGGCGATCGGATCCTGCTCGCGGCAGGCTCGCACCACCTCCTCGCAGGTCGAGAAGTCGGAGTACTGCCAGATGTGGGCGAGGAACGCGTCTGCGGCCGGGCTGTCCGAGCGGAAGCGCTGACCGAGCGGAACGTGGTCGATCTCGCCTGCCACGCCGTGCACTCCCCGGTGCAGCTCACCGCCGATGACCAGCCCGGCACCCACTCCGCTGCCGATGGACAAGAACGCGAAATCGGCTGTTCCTCGCCCGGCCCCGTACCGACCCTCGCCGATCGCGGCGAGGTTGATGTCGTTCTCCACGAGCACCGGCAGCCCCAGCACCCGGCCGAGGTCCTCCGCGGCGGCGAAACCGTCCAGGGCCCGCTGGTTCGCGCTGTGCACGATCCCGGTGCCCGGATCGACGACCCCGCCCACGCCCACCACGGCGAGTTCGGGAGCGCAGCCCGATGCCTCGGCCAGCTCCTGTCCGAGCTGCGCGGCCGTGGCCAGCACGAGTGCGGGCTCGTTGTCCGCGACCGGTTTGTCGATGCGGGCGAGCTGGATGCCGTCGAGGCCGGCGATCGTGCCCCGCAGGTACCGGCTGCCGAGGTCCAGGGCCAGCACCGTCGCGGCGGTCATCCGAGGGCCGAAGAACACCGCGTCGTAACCGGCGGCGGTGTCCGGCCGCGGTACCTGCTCGACGAGTCCCGCGGCGATCAGGCTGTCGATGGCCCTGTTCGTGGTCGGTTTGGTGGTGCCGAGGTGTCGTGCCAGTTCGGCGCGGGTCACCGGGTGTTCGCTGAGCAGTGCCTGGTAGACCGCTTGGACGTTCGTTTCCCGGACGAGTGCGCCGGTGACCGCTCCTAACCGCATGACGGCCAAACTAGTAACGGAGCATTACCGGTGTCAATGCCGGTGGTCGAGTCGGACGTGCTGCCCCTGGCGTCCTCCGAGCGACGTCGTGGTCGGGGTGTGGGCGCGGCGACGGCGTGTCGTTGTGCCGGCCATATCGTCCCGTTGGACAGTGTTCACCCCTAGGTCTGGACCGGTGATCAAGGCCAAGGGGACAATGATGTCCGATGTCATGCGTTGTTCAACGTCTGGCAATCAATGGTCTGCTGCCCCCTGGGCTCTTCGCTGACCCAGGGGGCGGCTCCAATTCGGCCCGGTGAACTCCGGACCTCGCGGTGACGTGCTCCTGCGCCAGTCGGCTTATTCCTGTCGGGCATCGAGGTGTACTTCCATGCTTTCCGGCGTTGTGTCGCCGTGATGATCGGGAAAATTTGGTTGTAAGTGAGTGTTGCTCGGACTTGGCTCGTGAGAGCCCGTTCCCTTTTTTGAACTGTCTAAACATCGGGACAAGGATGCGAAAAATCACGCAGCTGATTGCCTTGATCGTCCTTTCGGCGGTATCTGCGCGAAGTGCGGCACGGCACGGTGTGTCGGGGTTCTGGCGTGGCGGGATTCTCGGGAACGTGCGGGCGGTGCTTATCGGGTGACGCCCCTCGAAACTCGACCCGATGATCGACGCCGTTTGCCGATCGACGATGAGAAGGAGGACGCCGTGGACGACAACTCCGTCAATCAGGTCCTGGTCAACGAGGAGGGGCAGTACTCCCTGTGGCCGATGGACAAGGAGGTCCCAGCGGGCTGGGCCAGCACGGGGAAGAGCGGCTCCAGGCAGTTCTGCATGGACTACGTCGACCAGGTCTGGACCGACATGAGGCCTCGCAAGCTGCGCGAACAGATGGCGACGGACTGAAACCAGGTTCCGGCGGGCGTCATGCGGGACGCTCGGTTGGAGGAGGCGCGGGGTATCTTCGCGGCACTCGTCCGACTCGGTCATCGCACGTGTCGTAGCCCGGCGGACGTAGTCCTCGGGGATGCGTCCGATGGCCGAGTCGTCGTCCCGCGGTGCGTCGTCTCCGTCGTGCTCGAGTTCGAATGTGACGGATGTTCATGGTTTGCAGTGGGTCGATGACGGCCGCTGCGCGGCCGACTTGCTTGTGCGGTCTCCGCAAAATCGCGGTTTGCCCTGATGCTCGAGCGACCGCTGGAGTAAAAGAGATCGAGTCTTTCCCGGCTGCATGGAATTTATTTGGTCGAGGGTTGTGCGCATGAAATGCGGTGCACGCGGGTAAACGGTGGCATCGGACCTTCGGGAGCCCGATGTCAACCACCCGGCCGGCCTTCGATCTTATGTGCGAGACGGTAGCGTCCGATGTGCGCGATCGAGCGCCAATTGCGCGCCGTGCGCAGGTGGGACCTTCATCCTGAACGCGAAACTCATCGATGAGGAAAGCGAATCGTGGAACACTTACGTGAGGTTCTGGAGAGATCGGCCCGATCCAACGATGTGCCCGGTGCCCAGCTCGTCGTGCTGAAGAACGGCAAGACCTGGGAATTCGCCTGCGGCGAAGAGCGGTACGGCACCGGCCGCCCGATGACTCGGGACAGCAAGGTACCCATCGGGTCGATCACGAAGACCTTCACCGCGACCGTGCTGATGGTGCTGGTGTCCGACGGTGACATCGCACTGGACGAGCCGCTCGCGAGGTCGCTCCCGGAGATGCGGCAGGCGCCGGACGAGGTCGCTCACCTGCTCACCGTTCGCCAGTTGCTCAGCCACACCGGCGGGCTGCGCGCCGAACCGATCACCTCGTCGACCCGAGGCCGATCACCTCTGGTCTCGTCGCTGCTGGACGCGCCGCAGGAGCCGGGTGCCGGCTTCTCCTACTCCAACACCGGTTACGCGCTCCTCGGCAGGTTGATCGAGGTGACGACCGGTATGACATGGGCCGAAGCAGTGGAGACCATCCTGCTCAGGCCCTTGGAACTCACCCTGCCCTTCGTCGTGGACCCGGCCTCCGGACTCACCGTGCCGTCGATGGCCAGCGGGCACACCGTCAACCGCGCCTCGCGTCGGATCCGGCCGGTCGACCAGGAACTGGACCTGGTCGAAGCGCCGGCGGGCGGGCTCGCCGCCAGCGCGTCGGACCTGCTCGAACTGGCGAGGATGCACCTGCGTCCCGAGCACGGCGGCGCGGACCACGGCTTGGTCACCTCAGACGACCTCGCCGAGATGCGACTCCCGGTGCCCGGTGCCGAGCCTTTCGGCCTGGCCGACGGATGGGGGCTCGGTCTCGCGGTGTTCCGCGGCGCGGACCACGACTGGCTCGGGCACGACGGCACCGCGGACGGCACTTCCTGCCACCTGCGCCTGAATCCCGAATCAGGCACGGTGATCGCCCTCACCACCAACTCCTCCACCGGCATCGCCTTGTGGCACGACCTCCTCACCGAGTTGCGGTCGACGGGCACGGACATCGACACGAGCGCCGCGTCGGTCGACATCGGAAGTCGCACGTCGATCCCACCGGACTGCGTCGGCACCTACTTCAACGGCGACACCAGCTACGAAGTGGTCATCCGCGGCGACGATCTGCAGTTGGTCGTCGACGACGAACCGTTGGCACGGCTCACGGTTCGCGACCGGCTCGTCTTCTCCGTGACCGGCCTCGCGGGGGGCGAGGCCGGTCGTCCGGGTCGTTTCCTCCGCGACCCGCGCAGCGGTCGGATCGACCGCATCCAGATCGGCGGTCGGATCGCCGGTCGCAGGCGGCACGCGCGCAAAGTGGCCTGACCCCCGGCCTCGCACCGCTGCGCTGACCACCCACTCCCTTGCCCCCTGTGGCGCTTCCCCGCGCCCGAAAGGTTTGGACGGCGATGACGCTCCCCGACACCGCTCCCACCACGTCACCGGGTGACGGATCCCGTTCCCCCCTGCGCGGAAACCGCCTGCCGACCGCGGCCACCATCGTCGACTTGTTCGCCGAACAGGTCCGCCGTGCCCCGGACGCCCTCGCGGTCGTCGCCGACGAGGGGGAGTGCACCTACGCGGAGTTGGACACGCGCTCCGATCGGCTCGCCCAACGCCTCGCGGGACTGGGGATCGGTCCCGAACGGCCGGTCGGCATGCTGACGGAGCGCTCTCTCGACCTCGTCGTCGCTGTGCTGGCCGTGGTCAAAGCCGGTGGTGCGTACGTGCCCCTGGACTCTCGCGCCCCCGCTGAGCGCATGAGGACGGTCCTGGCCGAGGCCGGGGTGTCGGTGCTGCTGACGGACGGGGTCTGGCGAGGCGTGGCCGAACGCATCCACGAGAGTCACCTCGTCGTCCTGGGCGACGAGGAGCCGTCGAACGAGGCGGAGGTGACCGCCACCGCGGCGGCGCACCCGGACAACCTGGCCTACGTCGTCTACACCTCGGGATCCACGGGGGTGCCCAAAGGAGTGGCGGCGCGTCACCGCGACGTGGTGGACCTCGCGCGTGACGCGCGGTTCCGCAACGGCGCCCACGAGCGGGTGCTGCTGCACTCACCCCAGGCTTTCGACGCGTCGACCTACGAGACGTGGGTGCCTCTGCTCAACGGCGGGCGGGTCGTGATCGCCCCTCCCGGTGACGTGGACGGGCCGGTGCTGCGGGAAGCGATCACCCGGCAGGGCGTGACGGGTCTGTTCATCACGTCGGGTCTGTTCCGGGTGGTGGCGCAGGACGACCCCGGTTGTCTGACCGGGGTGCGCGAGGTGTGGACCGGTGGCGACGTGGTGCCCGCGGCCGCTGTGCGTCAGGTCATGCGGGCCTGCCCCGGCACCACCGTGGTGGACGTCTACGGCCCCACCGAGACCACCACCTTCGCCACCTCGCACCACCTGACCCGCGTGGAGGAGGTCCCCGACGTCCTGCCCATCGGGACGCCGTTCGACGGCACACGGGTCCATGTGCTGGACGCGAACCTGGAGCCGGTCCCCGACGGGGACACCGGGGAGCTGTTCATCGCGGGCGCCGGTCTCGCACGCGGCTACCTCAACCGGCCCGCGCTGACCGCGGAGCGTTTCCTCGCCGACCCGTTCGGCGCGCCGGGAGAGCGGATGTACCGCACCGGGGACCTGGTCCGTTGGAGTCCCGAGCGGGGCGTGGACTTCATCGGCCGAGCCGACGACCAGGTGAAGGTTCGCGGATTCCGCATCGAGACCGCCGAGGTCGAAGCGGTGCTGGCCCGGCACCCCGGCGTCGCGCAGGCCGCCGTCCTGGCCAGACCGGATCGCGGCGGCACCAAGCGATTAGTGGCCTACATCGTTCCCCACGGTGCCGCGGCACCTTCCGAGGACGAGTTGCGCGACCTCGTCCTCGGCACGTTGCCCGACTACATGGCGCCCTCCGCGTTCGTGGTCCTGGACCGGCTCCCGCTCAGCTCCACCGGCAAGGTCGACCGCAACGCCCTGCCCGAACCCGACCAGGACGCCGCCCCGAGCAGCGGGCACGTCGCACCGCGCACCCCGGCCGAGACCGCTGTCGCCGCGGTGTGGGCCGAGATCCTCGGCGTGAACGCCGACCGGGTCGGCGCGAAGGACGACTTCGTGCGCTTGGGCGGCGACTCGATCCAAGCCCTCCGCGTGGTGTCGCGACTGCGCTCGGAGTTGCAGGTTCCCCTGTCCTCGCGTGACCTCTTCGACGCGCGGACCGTCGCCGGGCTGGCGGACCTCGTGGTCGACCGCTTACCCGCCGGGGCGGAAGACCGCATCGCACCCGCTCCCCGTGACCTCGTGGTGCCACTGTCCCCGGCCCAGCAGCGGCTGTGGTTGCAGCACCAACTCGACCCCGCCGCTACCGACTACAACACCGGTGTCGGCCTGAGGCTGTCCGGCCCGCTGGACGTGACAGCCATGCGGACCGCGCTCGACGCCTTGGTCGAGCGACACGAAACGATGCGCACCACCTTCGACGAGGTCGACGGTCACGGCGTCCAGGTCATCGCCCCGCTCGCGACGGTGCCGATGCGCGTGGTGGACCTGACCGGCGTGCTGCCCGCCGACCGTGACGCCGCCCTGAATCGGCTCCTCACCGAGGAGCTGACCACGCCGTTCGACCTGCGGGTCGGGCCCGTGGCACGCGCCGTGCTCGCTCGCCTCGACGAGGACGAGCACGTCCTGCTGCTCGACCAGCACCACATCGCCACCGACGGCTGGTCGGTCCGCGTCCAGGTGGACGACCTGCTGGAGCTCTACCGGTCCGCCGCACGGGGGACACCGGCCGACCTGCGGCCGCTGCCGGTCCGCTACGCCGACTTCGCCGTGTGGCAGCGCCGCAGACTCGACGGTCCGGCCACGGCAGGCGAACTGGACCACTGGCGGCAGCGGCTGGCCGACCTGGAACCACTCGACCTTCCCACCGACCGGCCGCGGCCCGCACGCCGCACCACAGCGGGCGCGGTGCACCGCGAATCCCTGCCCGCCGACCTGGTGCGCCGCCTGACCGAGGTGGGACGCGACAACGGAGCCACCCTCTTCACCACCTTGGCGGCCGCCGTACACCTGCTGCTGGCCCGCTACACCGGCCGACGCGACGTCGCCGTCGGAACCGCGTCGGCCGGACGCGGACGGCCCGAACTGGACGACCTCGTCGGGTTCTTCGTCAACACGCTCGTCCTGCGCGCCACCGTCGACCCGTCCGCGCCGTTCGAACGGTTCCTGGCCCGGCTGCGGCACACCGTGATCGACACGTTCGCCCACGACGAGGTGCCCTTCGACCGGCTGGTCGAGGAGCTGCGACCCGACCGCGACCCCAGCCGCACGCCACTGGTCCAAGCGCTCGTCGTGCTCCAGCAGGCGATGGTGCGGCCGACCACCGTCGACGCGCTGCACGTGGACGAGCACCTGCTGCCCCGGCCGCGAGCCCGTTTCGAGTTGCTGGTGGAGTTCTGGCCGCGCAACGGGTCGCTGGAGCTGGCACTGGAGTACAACACCGACCTGTTCGACGCAAGCACGATCAAGCGGATGGCGGGCCACCTCGCCGTCCTGCTGGAAGCGATCGCGGCCGACCCCGCCACACGGCTGGGCGACCTCCCACTGCTCGACCCTGTCGAACGCCGCCACGTCGTGCACACGTGGAACGACACCCGCCACGAGCTGCCGCAGGCCACCATAGCCTCGCTGTTCGCCGACCAGGCGAGCCGCACACCCGACGCCACGGCCGTGATCACCGACGACGCGTCGCTGACCTATGCCGAGCTGGACCTGCGAGCCAACCACCTCGCCCACCGGCTGCTGCGATGCGGTGTACGCGTCGGCGACCCGGTGGCGCTGCTCGCGGACCGCTCGATCGGCCTCGTCGTCGCCCAACTGGCCGTGGCCAAGGCGGGCGGGGCATACGTGCCGCTGGACACCAGGGCACCCACCGAGCGGCTGGCGGTGCTGCTGGCGGAGAACGGCGCCCGAGTGATCCTCACCGACCAGGTGTGGCACGCCACCGCCGACGCCCTCCACGATGGTCCTGTCGTCGCCGTGGACGCCCAGCAGGAGCTGGACTCGCAGCAGCCCACCGCGCCCACGGTGCACGTGCACCCCGACGACCTCGCCTACATCATGTACACCTCGGGCTCCACCGGCGTGCCCAAGGGCGTGGCGGTGCGCCACCGCGACGTGACCGACCTCGCCCGCGACCGGCGGTTCACCGGTGGCGCGCACGACCGGGTCCTGCTGCACTCCGCGGTCGCGTTCGACGCCACCACCTATGAGCTGTGGGTGCCGCTGCTCAACGGCGGCACCGTCGTGCTCGCCCCCGTCGGCGACATCGACGCCGACCGGCTCCGGGACCTGGTCACCCGGCACGGCCTTACCGGGCTGTGGCTGACCGCGGGTCTGTTCCGCGTGCTCGCCCAGGACGACCCGAGCTGCCTGGCCGGGCTGCGCGAGGTGTGGACCGGAGGCGACGTGGTGCCCGCCGCGGCGATCCGACGAGTCCTGCGAGCCTGCCCCGGACTCGTCGTGGTGGACGGCTACGGGCCCACCGAGACCACGACTTTCGCGACCTCCCACCGCATGGACGACGCCGACTCCGTCCCCGACGTCGTGCCGATCGGTCGACCGCTGGACAACACCCGCGTCCTCGTGCTGGACGACACCCTCTCCCCGACGCCGATCGGCGTGCCGGGGGAGCTGTTCATCGCGGGTGCCGGACTGGCCCGCGGCTACCTCAACCGCCCCGGCCTGACCGCCGAGCGCTTCGTGGCCGACCCGGTCGGCGTGCCGGGGGAGCGGATGTACCGCACGGGCGACGTGGTGCGGTGGAAGGCCGACGGCACCCTCGAGTTCGTCGGCCGTGTCGACGACCAGGTCAAGATCCGCGGGTTCCGCGTCGAGCCCGGCGAGGTCGACACGGTGCTGTCCGGCCACGCGGGCGTCGGCCAGTCGGTGACCGTGGTGCGCGCGGATGAGAAGGGCCGCAAGCGCCTGGTCACCTACCTGACCGCTGTCGACACCGCGCTCGAGGTGACCGAGCTGGGGCAGTTCCTCGGGCGGGGATTGCCGGACTACCTCGTACCGTCGGCCTTCGTCGTCGTGGACGCGCTGCCGCTCAACGCCAGCGGCAAGGTCGACCGGCGCGCCCTGCCCGAACCCGTGTGGGCCACCACGACCACCGCTCACGTCGCGCCCGCGGACGGAGCGGAAACCGTGCTCGCGCGGATCTGGGCCGAACTGCTGGGCGTGGACCGCGTGGGCGCGCTCGACAACTTCTTCGAACTCGGCGGCGACTCCATCCTCAGCATCCAGGTCGTGTCGCGAGCCCGCCGAGCCGGAGTCGCCCTCACGCCCGGTGACCTGTTCCGCCACCCCACCGTGGCCGCGCTGGCGATCGCCGCGGGCACCGCGGACACCGCGGAGGCCGACCAGGGCACGGTGGTGGGCGACGTGCCGCTCACCCCGATCCAGCGATGGCTGTTCGCCACGAACACCGACCGACCCGAGCACTTCAACCAAGCGTTGACCGCGGAACTGGTCGACGACATCGACGTCGAGGCGCTGCGGCGGGCGTTGACCGCGCTGCTGGAGCACCACGACGCGCTGCGGATGCAGTTCGAGCGCACGCCGTCCGGGTGGCGACAGCACAACGCGCCGGTCGAGCCCGCCGAGGTCCTCACCGTGCACCCGTCGTCCACTTCGGACCCGGAGCAAATCGAGGCGATCGCCGCTTCCGTACACGCGGGCATCGACCTCACCACCGGGCCGCTGCTCAACGCCGCACTGCTGCACCGGGTCGACCAGCGGCCGCTGCTGTTGCTGGCCGTGCACCACCTTGTGGTCGACGGCGTGTCGTGGCGTGTCCTGCTGGAGGACCTCACCAGCGCCTACGACCAGGCGGCGCGCGGCGAGCCCGTCCGGTTGGCCGCCAAGACCACCTCCTTCCGGGAATGGGCGCACCGACTGCTCGAGCACACCGCCACCGGCGGCTTCGCCGACGAGCTCGAGCACTGGGCCGCGACCGCCGCCGCGGACAGGTCCCTGCCCGTCGACCACGACGGGGCCAACACGGCGGGCTCCACCCGCACGGTCGCGGTGCGGCTCGACCGCGACACCACCCGCGCGTTGCTGCAGGACGTGCCCGGTGTGTACCGCACACAGGTCAACGACGTGCTGCTCAGCGCCCTGGGTCGAGCGCTGGCCGACTGGACCGGCCGCCACGTGCTGCCGGTGGACCTGGAGGGCCACGGCCGCGAGGACGTGGTGGACGGCATGGACCTCTCCCGCACCGTCGGGTGGTTCACCTCGATCTTCCCGGTCGCGCTGGACATCCCGACCGGCGACTGGGGCGCGGTCCTCAAGGCGGTCAAGGAGCAGCTGCGCGCCGTCCCCCGCAAGGGGATCGGCCACGGCGCACTGCACGAGCCCCCCGCGAACAGCCCGCTGATCAGCTTCAACTACCTCGGCAGACTCGACTGGTCCGCCGTGGAGGGCGGCCTCCTCCACGCCGTGCGCGGAAGCCTGGAATTGCACAGCGCGCCGGAGGCCCTCCGGCCGCACCTGCTCGACGTGGTCGGCGCGGTCGAGCACGGCTGCCTCGACATCACCTGGTACTTCAACGAGAACGTGCACGAGGAGTCGACCGTGCGCGGGGTGGCCGAGGCGATGGTGGTGGCGTTGCGGGGGATCGTGGCGCACTGCGCGGTGCCGGAGTCCGGTGGTCGCACACCGTCGGACTTCCCATTGGCCGGGTTGGACCAGTCCGAAGTGGACCGGTTGGTCGGCAACGGTCGTTCGGTGGAGGACGTGTACCCGTTGACCTCCATGCAGGCTGGCATGGTCTTCCACGGTCTGGTCGACCGGACGAACACCGAGGTCTACGTCAACCAGGTGCGGTTCCGGCTCTCCGGTGTCACGGACCCGCAAGTGCTGGGCCGGGCGTGGCAACGAGTGGTGGACCGCAACGCGGTGCTGCGCACCGAGGTGGCGTGGGACGGGTTGCCCGAACCGCTGCAACTCGTGCGGGAACACGTGACCCTCCCCGTCACGCACCTGGACTGGACCGGACTGGACCACGCCGATCAGGACGAGCGGCTGCGCCGCCTGGAAGACGCCGACCGCGCCACCGGTCTGGACCTGGGCGCCGCGCCCCTCATGCGCGTGGCGATCGCCCAGGTGTCCCGCGACGAGGTGCTGGTCTTGTGGACCTTCCACCACGTTCTGCTCGACGGGTGGAGCGCGGCCCAGCTGTTCACCGAGGTGTGCGAGCATCACGCGGCCATCACCGGCGGCACGACCGGTCCGAGCACCACCCGCCGCCCCTTCGGCGACTACCTGAGCTGGCTGCACCGGCAGGACCGCACCGACTCCGAGCGCCACTGGCGCCACGTCCTCGACGGCTTCCGCGACACCACCCCGCTGCCCTTCGACCGCCGCCCGGTCGAGGCGCACCGCGCCGAATCCGGTGGCACGGTCCGCTTCGAGCTGACCGCCGAGCAGACCCGACGGCTGCGCGAAGCCGCCCAGCGCCACGGCCTGACCGTGAACACCGTCGTGCAGGGCGTCTGGGGCCTGCTGCTGGCCCGCTACAGCGGGAACCAGGACGTCGTGTTCGGCACCACCGTCTCCGGCAGACCCGCTGACCTGGCGGGTGTCGAGTCGATGGTGGGGATGTTCATCAACACCGTCCCCACCAGGATCACCGCGAGCCCCGATCGCGACCAGCTCTCCTGGCTGCGCGATCTGCAAGCCGACCAAGCCGAGGCACGTCGCCACGAACACGTGCCGCTCCCACAACTGCGTGGGTGGAGCGACCTGCCGGGCGGCGCGAACCTGTTCGACAGCATCCTGGTGTTCGAGAACTACCCGTTCGACGACGACGCCATGGCCGCACACGGCTTGCGGCTGCACGACGTCCACGCGCACGAACCCACCAACTACGCCCTCACCGTCGTGGTGTCACCCGGCCCGCGCCTGCTCGTCGAACTCGACCACGACCCGGCCTTGTTCGACACCTCCACCGTCGAGAGGATGGGCAAGCACCTGCGGACGCTGCTCGACGAGGTACTGGTCGACCCCGCGCGCCCGTTGGGCGACCTGCGGCTGCTCGACGACACCGAACGCCACCAGGTACTGGTGGAGTGGAACCCCACCGGGGGCGACTACTCGGTGGCCACCCTGCCCGTCCTGTTCGCCGAGCAGGCCGCCCGCACCCCCGACGCCGTCGCCGTCACCTGCCAAGGCGACAGCCTGACCTACGCCCAACTCGACGCCCGCGCCAACCAGGTGGCACACGCCCTCCTCGAGCACGGCGCAGGCCCCGAGCGGTACGTCGGACTGGTGCTGCCCCGCTCGCTGGACCTGGTCGTCGCCGTCCTGGGCGTGCTCAAGTCCGGCGCGGCATACCTGCCCATCGACCCGTCCTACCCCGCCGAGCGGATCGCGGCCATGGTCGAGGACACCGAACCGGTGGTGGTGCTGACCGAACTGCCCGACCTGTCCCACCGGCCCGACACCGCGCCCCAGGTCCGCGCACACCCGGACAACCCCGCCTACGTCATCTACACCTCCGGCTCCACCGGCAAACCCAAGGGCGTGGTCGTCCCGCACACCAACGTGGCCCGGCTGTTCACGGCCACCGACCACTGGTTCGGCTTCGACTCCGAGGACGTGTGGACGCTGTTCCACAGCTACGCCTTCGACTTCTCGGTCTGGGAGCTGTGGGGTCCGCTACTGCACGGCGGTCGGCTCGTCGTCGTGCCCTACGAGGTGTCGCGCTCGCCCCGCGAGTTCGCGGAGCTGCTGGCGCGGGAGCGGGTGACGGTGCTCAACCAGACGCCGTCGGCGTTCTACCAGCTCATCGCCGAGAAGCCGACGGGCCTGTGCCTGCGGTTCGTCATCTTCGGCGGGGAAGCGCTCGATGTGCGCAAGCTCGCGGCCTGGGACGGCCCCGGCGAGATGATCAACATGTACGGCATCACCGAGACCACCGTGCACGTCACGTGGACACCCGCCGACGGCACCGTCGGCGAACCCATCCCGGACCTGCGCGTGTACGTGCTGGACGAGGCCTTGGAGCCGGTGCCGCCCGGTGTCGCGGGCGAGATGTACGTCGCCGGAGCGGGCTTGGCCCGCGGCTACCTCAACCGGCCTGGGTTGACCGCGTCCCGCTTCCTGGCCGACCTGTTCGGCGAGCCCGGCACGCGCATGTACCGCACCGGTGACCTGGCCCGGTGGAAGGACGGCAGACTCGACTACCTCGGCCGCGCCGACCAGCAGGTCAAGATCCGCGGCTTCCGCATCGAACTGGGCGAAATCGAGGCCGCGCTGCGGGCGCACGACGACGTGGCCGAAGCGGTGGTCGCCGTCCGTGACCACGCCGGCCGCAAGATCCTCGTCGCCTACACCGTGCTCGCCGCGGGCCGTCTCGTCCCCGCTGCCGACCTGCGGGCCTTCCTCGTCCGCACCCTGCCCGGCCACATGGTGCCCTCGGCGTTCGCGGTCCTGGACCACCTGCCGTTGACCCGCAACGGAAAGCTCGACCGCGCAGCGCTGCCCGCGCCCGAACGGGAGCCGACCAGGCACGAGCACGCCGTGCCGCGCACCGAGGCCGAACGGGTGCTCGCCGCCATCTGGGCCGAGGTGCTCGGCACCGACCAGGTCGGGGTCGACGACGACTTCTTCGAACTCGGCGGCGACTCGATCATCAGCATCCAGGTCGTGTCCCGCGCGCGCCAGGCCGGGTACGGCTTGGTGCCCCGCGACCTGTTCACCCACCCGACCGTCGCCGCGCTCGCCGCCGCCGCGCCCGCACTCGACCCCGCCGCGACCGCGCCGCAGGGACCGGTGACCGGCGCGGTGCCGCTGACCCCGATCCAGCACTGGTTCCTCGACACCGACCCGCCACGACCCGAGCACTTCGACCAGTCGATGACCCTCGACTTCGTCGACGACGTCGACGTCGAGGCGCTGCGGCGGGCGTTGACCGCGCTGCTGGAGCACCACGACGCGCTGCGGATGCGGTTCGAGCGCACGCCGTCCGGGTGGCGGCAGCACAACGCTCCGGTCGAACCGGTGGACGTGCTCTCGGTGCACGACCTGTCCACCATCGACGACACCGTCCGACAGGCCATCACCGACGACCTCCACCGAGGGTTCGACCTCTCCCGTGGGCCGCTGCTGCGGGCAGCGCTGCTCGAGCGGGGTCCCGCGAGCACGCTCGTGCTCGCCGTGCACCACTTGGTGGTGGACGGCGTCTCGTGGCGCGTCCTGCTCGAAGACCTCGACACCGCCTACTGGCACGCGCTGCGCGACGAGGACGTCGTCCTCGGTGCGAAGACCACGTCGTTTCGCGAGTGGGCGTCGCGCTTGGCCGAGCACACCGCCGAGGGCGGCTTCGACGACGAGGCCAGCCACTGGACGGGCACGACCGGTGACCCAGCCGTGCCCGTCGACCACCACGGAACCAACACGACCGGCTCCGTGCTCGGTGTCACCATCGAGGTGGACGCCGACACCACCCGCACGCTGTTGCAGGACGTGCCCGGTGTGTACCGCACTCAGGTCAACGACGTGCTGCTCAGCGCCCTGGGCCTGGTGCTGGCCGACTGGACCGGCCACCAGCGGGTCCTGGTCGACCTGGAAGGGCACGGCCGCGACGGCGACTTCCTCGACGGCGTCGACCTGTCCCGCACGGTCGGCTGGTTCACCTCTGTGTTCCCGGTCGCGCTGGACATCCCGACCGGCGGCTGGGGCGCGGTGCTCAAGTCGACCAAGGAGCGGTTGCGGGCGGTGCCCCGGCGCGGCATCGGCCACGGCGCCGCGCACCGCTCGTCCGACGCGTCGACACCGCTGGTGGCGTTCAACTACCTCGGGCAGTTCGACCCGTCGGCCGGGGGGACGGCGTTCCGTACGGTCGGCGGTCTGGACGCCGACGCCGCACCCGACACGCCCCGGCCGCACCTGCTCGACGTGGTCGGCGTGGTCGAGGACAAGCACCTCCGGCTGACCTGGTACTTCAGCGAGAACGTGCACGAAGAGTCGACGGTGCGCGGGGTGGCAGAGGCGATGGTGGTGGCGTTGCGGGAGATCGTGGCGCACTGCGCACTACCGGAGTCCGGTGGTCGAACACCGTCTGACTTCCCGTTGACCGGGTTGGACCAGTCCGAAGTGGACCGGTTGGTCGGCAACGGGCGTTCGGTGGAGGACGTGTACCCGTTGACCTCCATGCAGGCGGGCATGGTCTTCCACAGCCTCTCCCAAGCCGACGAGGGTCTCTACACCGAGCAGATCTCGTTCGTCCTAGACGGCGTCGCCGACATCGCCGCCCTGGCCCGAGCCTGGCGCGAGGTGGTCGACCAGACCCCGATCCTGCGCAGCCGCGTGGTGTGGGAGGGCGTCGACCGGCCGCTGCAGGTGGTGTGCCGCGACGTGGCCGTGCCGATCCGCGAACTGGACTGGACCGGCCTGCCCGACGACGAGCGACACGAAGCCCTGCGAGCCCTGCTCGACCGTGACGAGGCCGAGGGCCTGGACCTGACGGCCGCGCCCCTCATGCGGCTGACGCTGGCCCGCGAGTCCGACACCGCGATGCGGGTCGTGTGGACCTTCCACCACGTGCTCCTCGACGGCTGGTCGACCTTCCAGGTGCTCACCGACGTCTTCAGCCGCCACGCCGCGATCACCGCGGGCCGTCGCCCCGACCCGGTGGCCCGTCGCCCGTTCGGCGACTACCTGCGGTGGCTGGCGCGGCAGGACCCGCGCGAAGCGCGGGAGCACTGGGAACGAGTGCTCGACGGGTTCGACGCCCCGACCCCGCTGCCCTACGACCGACCGGCCGAGCAGGGCCGCACGAGCAGTTCCACGCGCTGGTTCACGCTGACGCTGCCCGGCGGCGCGGTGCGCGACTTCGCCCAGCGCAACGGCCTCACGCTCAACGCCGTGGTCCAGGGAGCGTGGGCGCTGCTGCTGTCGCGCTACGGCGGGGGAGAGGATGTGTGCTTCGGCTCCACCGTCTCCGGCCGCCCGGTCGACCTGCCCGGCGCGGACGCCATCACCGGCATGTTCATCAACACGCTGCCCGTGCGGACCAGGGTGGCCGACGACGAGCCGGTCGCGGTGTGGCTGCGACGACTGCAAGCCGACCAAGCCGACGCGCGACGGTTCGAACACGTCTCGCTCGCCGACCTGCAGGCATGGAGTGACCTGCCGGGTGGGGTGGACCTGTTCGGCAGCATCCTGGTGTTCGAGAACTACCCGATCGACTCCGAGGCCGCAGCCGCCCATGGCCTCGCCCTGCGTGAACTCGACGCCGTGGAAACCACCAACTACCCGCTCAGCGTGGGCGTGCGCCCCGGCGCGGACCTGGAGTTCCGGCTCAGCTACGACCCAGTCCTGTTCGACGCCACCACCGTCGAGCGGATCGCGGGCCACCTGACCCGCGCCCTGCACGGCCTCGTCGCCGACCCCGACCGGGCAGTGGGCGAGGTCGACATCCTGGACGAGGACGAACGACGGCTCCTGCTCGCCGAGCCCACCGACCTCGACACCCGCGACGCGACCGTCGTCGGCCTGTTCGCCGAGCAGGCCGACCGCACTCCGGACGCCATCGCGGTCGTGGCGGGCGGCACGTCGCTCAGCTACTCCGACCTCGACGCCCGCGCCAACCGCATGGCCCACCGGCTGATCGCCCTGGGTGTGCGGCCCGAGGATCGGGTCGGCCTGCTGCTGCGGCGGTCGGCCGACCTGGTGGTCGCGGTACTCGCCGTGCTCAAGGCCGGCGGCGCCTACCTGCCGCTGGACCTGCGAGCCCCCGCCGACAGGATGCGGCTGGTGCTCGCCCAAGCCGGCGCGACGGTCTTGCTCACCGACATCGAGTGGGAGAGCACCGCCCGCGAGGCGCACGACGACCACGTCGTCGTGCTCGACGGCACTCCCATCCACGGCCCGAACGACCGCCCGCGGGTCGACACGCACCCGGACGGCCTGGCCTACGTCGAATTCACCTCCGGCTCCACCGGCACACCCAAGGGCGTGGCTGTGCGGCACCGCGACGTGGTCGCGCTGGCCCTGGACCCCCGTTTCGACGGTCCCGCCCATCGCACCGTGCTCGTGCACTCGCCGCTGGCGTTCGACGCGTCGACCTACGAACTGTGGGTGCCGCTGCTGCGCGGCGGTCGAGCCGTGATCGCCCCGCCGGAGGACCTCGACGCCGCGCTGCTGCGCGACCTGGTCACCGCTCACGGCGTGACCGGGATCTGGCTCACCGCGGGCTTGTTCCGCGTTCTGGCCCAGGACTCGCCCGACTGCCTGACGGGCGCGACTGAGGTGTGGACCGGCGGTGACGTGGTGCCCGCCGCGGCGGTCCGCCGCGTCATGAGCGCCTGCCCCGGACTGGTGGTGGTCGACGGGTACGGGCCGACCGAGACCACGACGTTCGCGACCGCCCACCGGATCCCCGACGTCGAGCACGTGCCCGACACCGTGCCCATCGGTGCACCGCTGGACGGGACACGCGCCTACGTGCTGGACGACCGGCTGCGGCCGGTACCGGTGGGCGTGCCCGGCGAGCTGCACCTCGCGGGCGCGGGCCTGGCCCGCGGCTACCTCGACCGGCCCGGCCTGACCGCGTCCCGGTTCGTGGCCTGCCCGTTCGGCGTGCCGGGGGAGCGGATGTACCGCACCGGCGACGTCGTGCGATGGCTGCCCGACGGTGTGCTGGAGTTCGCCGGCCGCGCCGACGACCAGGTCAAGCTGCGCGGGTTCCGCATCGAACTCGGCGAGGTCGAGGCCGTCCTGGGCCGCCACCCCGAGGTCGGCGAGCTGATCGTGGTGGTGCGGGAGGACACACCGGGCACCAAGCGGCTCGTGGCCTACGTGGTTCCCGCGGATCCGGGACGCGCCCCCGACCCCGCGGACCTGACCGCGTTCACCGGACGGCACCTGCCCGACTACATGGTGCCCGCCGTGGTCACGGTCCTCGACGCCCTGCCGTTGAGCACCAACGGCAAGGTCGACCGGGCCGCCTTGCCAGAACCCGACACGACCGCGGACGCCGCCCGGCACGTGGCGCCCCGCAGCGACACCGAGCGGGTGCTGGCCGAGATCTGGCAGGAGGCGCTCGGGGTGCCACTGGTCGGCATCGAGGACGACTTCCTCGCCCTGGGCGGGGACTCCATGCGCAGCCTGTTCGTCACCTCCCGCTGCCGCACGGCCTTCGACGTGCCGCTGACCCCGCACGACGTTCTCGCCTCCCGCACGGTCGCCACCCTGGCACTGCTGGTCGAGGAAAAAATCCTGCTCGAACTCGAACGAGTCGCCTTCAGCGACGACGCCATCCGCAACCAGTGAGGAGAGATCACGCCATGTCGTCGTCGATGGAGGACCGCATCGCCGCTCTGCCCCCGCACCTGCGGGAGCAGATGCGCCGCCGCCTCTCGGGCAGAGCCGAGCAGACCGACGTCATCACCCCGGTCGGCCGGGACGAGCCGTTACCACTGTCGTTCCCCCAGCAGCGCCTGTGGTTCCTGGACCAGTTCCAGCCCGGAGGCTCGGGGTACAACAGCGCGCTGGCACTGCGCCTGACCGGGCGCCTGGACGTACCCGCGTTGACCGCCGCGCTGCGCGGGCTGGTGGCCCGCCACGAGTCGCTGCGCACCACGCTGGACACCGTCGACGGGCGCGGCGTGCAGATCGTGCACCCCCCGTTCGACCTGCTCCTGCCGGTCGCCGACCAGGACGACCCGTCGGCGCTACAGGACGTGCTGGTGCGGGAGTACTCCCGCCCCTTCGACCTGCGGCAGGGTCCCCTGCTGCGGGCGCTGCTGGTGCGGCTCGCCCGCGACGAGCACGTGCTGCTGCTCACCGCGCACCACGTCATCACCGACGGCTGGTCGATGGGCGTGCTCACCGAGGAACTGGCGGAGTTCTACCTCGCGGCGGTGCAGGGACGGCAGGCAGCGCTGCCGCCCCTGCCGATCCAGTACGCCGACTTCGCCGCGTGGCAACGCGAACGGGTGTCCGGAGACGCGTTGCGGGGCCACCTCGAGCACTGGACGCGACGACTGGCAGGTACCACCGCCCTGGAGCTGCCCACCGACCGCCCGCGGCCCGCGGTGCGCACCACCCGCGGCGCCGCACGGTCGTTCACTGTGCCCGCCTCCGTCACCGCGCGGCTGCGCGACCTGGCCCACGACCGCGGCACGATCCTGTTCACCGTCCTCGTCGCCGCCTGCCAAGCGCTGCTGGCCCGCTACGCAGGCCAAGACGACGTGGCCGTCGGCACGGTCACCACCGGCCGCAACCGCCCCGGCGTGGAGAAGCTGGTCGGCTTCTTCGTCAACACCGTCGTACTGCGATCCACAGTGGACGGCAGTGGCACGTTCACCGACTTCCTCGACCAGGTCAAGCAGACCGTGCAGGACGCGTTCGCCCACGACGAAACGCCGCTGGAACAGCTCGTCGACGCAGTGCGCGGCGACCGCGACCCCAGCCGCAACCCGCTGTTCGACGTCATGGTGCTGCTGCAGAACGCCGAGCGCACCCCGCCCCAGCTGCCGGACTTGCGCGTCGAGCAGGTCGGGCTGTCCCGGCGGGACGCCATCTTCGACCTGACCGTCGAGTTCCAGGAACGCGACGGCCTGTTGGCGGGCTCGCTGGAGTACAACACCGACCTGTTCGACGACACCACGGTCGAGCGCTTCGCCGAACACCTGGTACTGCTGCTCGGCGGCGTGGCGGCGGACCCCGGCCGGACCCTGGACGAGCTGCCGTGGATGTCCGACGACGAACGCGATGACGTCCTGCGGCGCTGGAACGACGCACACCGCGACCGGCCCGAGGGCACTATCCCCGCGCTGTTCACCGAGCAGGTGCGGCGGTCACCCAACGATCTCGCGGTCCTCGCCGACGACGAGACGCTCACCTACGGCGAACTGGACGCCCGCGCCAATCGCCTCGCCCATCGGCTCATCGCCCTCGGCGTGCGCCCCGACCACCGGGTGGGGCTGCTCGCCGAGCGCTCGGTGAACCTGGTCGTCGCCGAGTTGGCGATCGCCAAAGCGGGCGCGGCGTACGTGCCGCTGGACGTCCGCGCCCCTGCCGCGCGTGGCGCACGCGTGCTGCGGGAGGCCGACGCGACCGTCGTGCTGACCGACCGGGCGCACGACAGCGCCTGCCGGGCTCTGCACACAGGGGACGTCGTCGTCCTCGACGACGACCAGCGGGGCTATCCGGACACCGATCCCGGTGTCGCGGTGCACCCGGACGGCCTCGCCTACGCCATGTACACCTCCGGGTCCACCGGCACACCCAAAGGCGTAGCCGTGCGGCAGCGCGACGTGGTGGCGCTCGCGCTGGACTCCCGCTTCGACGGCGGCGCGCACGACCGCGTGCTGCTGCACTCCCCGTCGGCGTTTGACGCCTCCACCTACGAGTTGTGGGTGCCGCTGCTGCGCGGCGGCGTGGTCGTCCTCGCCCGGCCGGGAGACGTGGACGGCGACGCCGTGCGACGCGCCGTCACCGATCACGGCGTAACGGCGATCTGGCTGACCGCCGGGCTGTTCCGGCTCATCGCCCACGAGGCACCGCACGCCTTCGCCGGTCTGCGGGAGGTGTGGACCGGCGGTGACGTGGTGCCCGCGGCGGCTGTGCGCGGCGTGCTGCACGCCTGCCCCGGCCTGACCGTCGTCGACGGCTACGGGCCGACCGAGACCACGACGTTCGCCACCGCGTACCCGATGACCGCGGCGGGCGAGGTACCCGACGTGATCCCCATCGGCCGCCCGCTGGACGGCATGGCGGCCTATGTGCTCGACCGCGGGCTGCAGCCCGTCCCCGTGGGTGTGCCCGGCGAGCTGTACCTCGCGGGCGCGGGCGTGGCTCGCGGTTACCTCGGACAGCCCGGCGCGACCGCCCAGCGGTTCCTGCCCGACCCATTCGGTCCCGCCGGGGCCACCATGTACCGCACCGGCGACGTGGCCCGGTGGCGCGCGGACGGCACCGTGGAGTTCGTCGGCCGCACCGACGACCAAGTCAAGATCCGCGGCTTCCGCATCGAGACCGGCGAGATCGACGCGCTGCTCATGCGCCACCCCGGCGTGGCACAGGCGATCACCGTCGCGCACACCGACCACGACCGCAAGCAGCTGGTCGCCTACCTCGTCGCCGCCGCGGACACCGTCCCGGCCCACACCGAGCTTCGGACGTGGCTCAAGCGCGAACTGCCCGACTACATGACGCCCTCGGCGTTCGTGGAACTGGACGCGCTGCCCTTGAGCCCCAACGGCAAGGTCGACCGCCGTGCCCTGCCCGCACCCCGGAGCCACCCGGACCCCGCGTCGCGCCGCGTCGAGCCCGGCACACCCGTCGAACGGGAACTGGCCCGCATCTGGGCCGAGGTGCTGCGCGTCGAGGGCGTGGGCGTGGAGGACAACTTCTTCGAGTCGGGCGGCGACTCGATCCTGAGCATCCAGCTCGTCTCCCGTGCCCGCCAAAGCGGACTGCGGCTGACCTCCCAGGACGTCTTCCTGCACCCCACCATCGCCGAATTGGCCGCGACCGCGGCGACCGCGCACGAGGCCGACCGCGTCCCCGACGCCCCCACCACGGGGCCCGTGCCGCTGACGCCCATCCAGGAGTGGTTCTTCGACACCACGCCGGGCAGCCCGCAGCACTTCACGATGTCGACCTTCGTGGAACTGGCCCCCGACCTGGACGACCGCGCGCTGCGCACCGCCGTGGACGCGGTCGTGGCCCACCACCACGTCCTGCGCACCCGCTTCACCCACGACGGCCACCGCTGGACCCAGGACATCGCGGCCCCCGCCCCGATCGACCTGCTGCGCGTGCACGACCTGTCCAGCCTCGACGAGCACGCGCGCCACGACACCATGCACGCCGAAGCGCTCGCCGCCCAGGCAGGCCTCGACCTGGCCGAGGGCTCCCTCGTCCGCGCCCTGCTGTTCCGCCTGGGAACAGACCGCCCCCGGCTGTTCCTGGCCGTGCACCACCTGGTCGTGGACGGCGTGTCCTGGCGCGTCCTGCTCGGCGACCTCGACACCGCCTACCACCAAGCTCTACGCGGCGAACCGATCGCACTGGAACCCACCGGAACCGCGTACTCCACCTGGGCGCACCGCCTGGCCGACCGCGTGGCCGCCGGAGACCTGGACGCCGACCTCGACCACTGGATCGGCTTCGCCGCGTCCGCACCCGCCGACCTGCCCGTGGACCACGAGGACGGCGACCCGGCGCAGGCGGTCGACGCGGTCACCGTGCGGCTGGGCCGTGCCGACACCGACGCGCTGCTGCACCACGTCCCCGGCGCCTACCGCACACAGATCAACGACGTGCTGCTCAGCGCACTGGGCCGAGCGCTGGCCGACTGGACCGGCCGCGACCACGTCCTGGTCGGACTGGAGGGCCACGGCCGCGAGGACGTGCCCACCGACATGGACCTCTCCCGCACCGCCGGCTGGTTCACCAGCCAGTTCCCCTTGGCGCTGCACGTACCCGACGGCGGCTGGGGCGCAGTGCTCAAGTCGGTCAAGGAACAGGTGCGCGCACTGCCGCGCCGCGGCCAGAGCTACGGGGCCTTGCGCTACCTCGCCGCACCCGACTCCCCAGCCGCGGCGCTGCGCGAGGACCCACATCCACAGATCAGCTTCAACTACCACGGCCAGTGGGACGTCGCCTCCGACGACCACGGCCTCTACCGCGCCCGCTGCGCCCCGATCGGCCGCGACACCACCCCCGACAACCCCCGCGCGCACGTCCTGGACGTCGTCGGTGTGGTGGAAGGCGGTGAACTCGAACTGACCTGGCTGTACTCCGAGCGAGTGCACGAGAAGTCGACGGTGCGGGCGGTGGCGGAGTCCACATTGCGAGCGTTGCGGGAGATCGTGGCGCACTGCGTGTCGCCGAAGGCCGGTGGTCGTACGCCGTCGGACTTCCCGTTGGCGCGGTTGGGGCAGGCGGCGGTGGACCGCCTGGTCGGCGACGGCCGGTCGGTGGAAGACGTGTACCCGTTGACCCCGCTGCAGGAAGGCATGCTGTTCCACAGCCTGGCCGACCCGACCTCGACGGCCTACTTCGACCAGGTCCGGCTCCGATTGGCCGGTGTCACCGACCACCGTGCGCTCGCCACGGCCTGGCAGCGCGTCGTGGACCGCACGCCCGCCCTGCGCGGCGCGCTGGTCTGGGACGACGTCGAGCAGCCGGTGCAGGTCGTGCGCACACGGGTCGACCTGCCGACCAGCCACCACGACTGGCGCGGACTGCCCGAACCCGAGCAGCGGCGCGCACAGGACACGCTGGACGCGGGCGAGTTGGACCTGCGGCGGGCACCCCTGGCGCGCATCGCCATCGCCCGCCTGACCGACGACGAGGTGCTGCTCGTCTGGACCTTCCACCATGTGCTGCTGGACGGCTGGAGCCTCGCGCAAGTCTTCGCCGAGGTGTGCGAGCAGTACCGGGCCCTCACCGACGGACGATCACCCCGCGTGGTGTCCCGTCGACCGTTCCGCGACTACCTGCGCTGGCTGACTGACCAGGACCGGGCACAGGCCCGACAGCACTGGCGTGACGTGCTGGAGGGCTTCCCCGCCTCCACCGCGCTGCCCTACGACCGGCAGCCCGCGCACGGCCACGCCACCGAGTCCTCCGACTCGATGCGGACGACGTTCACCGCCGAGCAGACGCGACGACTGCGCCGCACCGCACGCCGCGCGGGCCTCACGATCAACACCGTGGTGCAGGGGGCGTGGGCGCTGCTGCTGTCCCGCTACAGCGGCGAGTCCGACGTCGTGTTCGGCACGACCGTGTCCGGCCGTCCGGCCGAGATGCCCGGCGTCGAGCAGATGATCGGTCTGTTGATCTTCACCCTGCCC
>NZ_JBHYHC010000098.1:0-33995 GCF_042738955.1 Umezawaea sp. NPDC059074 | reverse complement strand
GCGTCTTTCCAGCCTTGACAAAGCGAAAGAGGGTGGGATAATTGGCGCAACCGGGGGTTAGCCCCCACAACACCGGACCACCCCAAACAAACCCGCAACCCCGATCACACCCCAAACAAGGGTCCCCCACCCGTGAGCACCCCCCGACACACACGCTACCCACGAGGTCCGACATTCAAGACCCCCTCAACATCCCCCCACAGAGTGAACAACGGCCCCGATCCCACCAAGGGGACCGGGGCCGCAGCCTTCACTCACGTCAACAGCTCGAGCAACACCCGCACCCGGGCCCGGTGCATCCACCACAGCAGTTGCAGCCACCGAGCTGGGCCTGTTCCACAGTCGTGATCTCTACCGCCATCATGGCCTCCCCGTGATCGAGCGGACCTCCAGCACCGAAGGTATTTCGACCTCACCGTCCGCCCTACCGCTAGCCAGGGGAAGTCCCATCACCCGATCGCGGACTGTTTGTCATCACTACGTCGCAATCCGTGGTCACCCCGACAGTTCGTCCAGGGCCTTCTGCGCCAACTCCAGTTCCGCGCGCAGTTGCTCCACGCGGGCCAGGTGCGTTTCTCGTGCCGCGCTCAGCACGGCGTCCACGGCCGAGGCCACTTCGGGGTGCAGGAGTTTCGCGGCTTGGGCCACGGCGCTCGGGCTCAGGGCCGCTTGGCGGAGGGTGCGCTTGACGCCGACCAGGACCTCGGCCGCCCACTCGCCTTCGACGGTCGACGTCAGGGTGATGGTGACCTCGGCGGGCTTCACGCCCTTGCGCGCGGCCGGAGCGGCCTTGGCCGGTGCCGGCTTGGGCTTCTCCACCGCGGGCGGCGGCGCGGGCGTGTAGACGTGCTCGATCTCCACCGGCTTCTCCGGCTCCGCGACCTTCACCGGCTCCGGGGCCTTCGCCGCGGGGGCCTTCTTCCGCGGCGGCTTCTCCGTCGTCAGTTCGGCGGGCGAGAAGGAGATCTCGTCGCGCTCCCCCGTTGGGCGGACCTGGATGAAGTCGCCTTCCTCCGGCTCGGTGAACGCGATCACCTTCGCCGAGCGCCCGGCCTCCACCCCGACCGCGGCCGAGGTGAACCAGACAGCGGGCTGGCGCCCCTCGGCGAGCTCCGCGCGCAGGTGGTCGAGATCCTGCGGTGACAACGAGCTCTGTGCCATCTGCCCCTCCAAGAACGATCTTGACATTCCCAACCGGGTGCAGACTGCCTTATGGCACCGACAGTTTTGTCATCGGCATCCGCGACACCTGTCGATCGTGCACCCGCCCGAGCGCCAACTGTGCGCCGAGCGCCCCCAGAAGGGCAAGGAACATGTCCCACTGGCTGTCCCACACATCCCCTTGCGTGCCAAGGAAGTCCTCCGCCGAAGAACCGCCGATCACCGCTCCGGCCCACTCCACCAGCTCGTAGGCGGCGCTCACGCCGAGACAGGTGAAGGTCACGAGCGCGAACAGCCACCGCCCGGCGCGCAACGGCGTCCGACGCAGCAGCAGCTCGCGGACGATGATCGCGGGCACGAAGCCCTGCACCACGTGGGCGAACCGGTCGTAGGGGTTGCGCTGGAGGTCGAGCAGGTCGCGGACGCGGAACCCGACCGGCACCTCGGCGTAGGTGTAGTGCCCGCCCAGCGCCAGCACGCACGCGTGGCCGACGATCAGCCAGCGGGTGAGCCGCGTCAGCGGGAACCGGCGGTGGGTGAGCAGCAGGATCGGCAGCGCGATGAGGATCGGGGCGACCTCCAGCAGCCACGTGCCGTAGCTCTTGGGCCCGATGGCCGACACGGCCACCGCCGCCACGACGAGCCCCACCTGGACGACCGGTTCGCGTTCCATGCGGGAATACTGCCCGGCCGCCGACCGCGGGGCCACCCACCGAAGTGTCCACAAAGGACTCCGACGGTCCGGTGAGCGCTCACCGGACCGCCGGAGCGGGTCCTTCGCCGATCAAGACAGGAACCGGGTCACTGCCCGAACGAGAACCAGTTCACGTTGACGAAATCGGACGGCTGGCCGCTCGTGAACGTCAGGTAGACGTCCTGCTTGCCGGTCAGCGACGACATGTTGGCGGGCACGGTCCGCCAACTCTGCCAGCCGCCCGTGTTCGCGACGGCGAACGAGCCGAGCACGGCGCTCGTGGGACTGCCCACGCGCACCTCCACCAGCCCGCTCACGCCGCCCGCCGCACCGCTGGCGACCCGCGCGCTGAACTGCCGCCCGGTGGCGGAGCCGAAGTCGACCCCCCGGAACAGCGCCCAGTCCCCGTTGCCGAGCCCGGCGATGTTCTGCCCGGCCCCGCTGTCGGTCGTGGTCTCGGTCAGCACCCCGCTCTGCCCGTCGAACGACTCGGCCTGGATGGTCGCGAACGCGTTGCGCCCACCCGTCGGAGGCGTGGTCGTCGTCGTAGTAGTGGTCGTGGTCGTGGTCGTCGTAGTCGTCGTGGTCGGCGGAACGCCACCGCTACCCGAGTCGACACCGGACCCCGCAGGCCCCCGCCACCCGGTCGACGCCGCGGGCACGGACAGCGTCTGCCCGTCGGAGAACGACACCGTCGCCGCAACCGTGCCGGGGTTGTACGCGACGTACGTCTTCGCGCCGTTCTTGTTCAGCACCGCGTAGGTCGGAACGCTCGCGGTGACCGTGTGGTCGGGCGTTCCGTAGGTGTTCAGCGAGGTGATCCAGTGGTAGGCGTGCGCCCTGGAGTCACCGGCCTCCGGCTCCAGCCCGCCGCCGTAGTTGGCCAGCGCCTGCGCCGGGTCGGCGATGGCGAGGAACTCGGTGATGACGTCCTTCCACTCCACCTCCGTGCCGCCGTTGTTGGCCCGCATCTCGGCGATGTTCTGGAGGATGTCGGCCTTCCACGCCCCGTGGTACAGCGAGCCGCCGGTGATCGGCAGCATGTTGATGCCGTGGATCTCCTCCGGGTTCGCGGTCCACCACGTGCCGTAAGCGCCGCCGTTGCCCCACACGATGCCGACCGTGCCGTGGTTGAACCCGGCCGGGAACACGGCGTTGTCCTTGTTGAACCAGTACTGGCCGATGGCGGCCTGCTGGGTCGTGTACAAGTAGATGCCCGCGTCACGCAGGGAGTTGTCCCCGGTCGCCTGGCCGAACAGCACCGCGGCGGTCGCGAACATCATCGACTCCGACGACGACTCCTCGTTGTTGCCCGCCGCGAAGCCCTGGTGCCCCGACGCCCAGTTCTGCCCGGCGTACGCGTCGAACGTGCGCAGGAACGGGAACCGGTTCTCGGAGCGGTCGTAGTTGTTGGCGTCCTTGACGAGCATCTTGACCATGCCGCCGTAGCGGGCGTCCGAGGCCCACGCCGGGTCGTGCTGCGCCACGATCGCCGCGGCCAGGACGAAGTAGCCGTAGTGGAAGTGGTGGTCGTTCAGCTCGCTGTCGGAGCCGAACGACGCCGGGTAGCCGATCAGCGTGTCCCACGTCGAGTCGTAGGCGAAGTGCCTGCCGGACTCGCCGGGGGTCGCCGTGAGCCAGTCGGTGAGCCGATCGCGGACCATCGCGATCAGCCGGTCGCGGCCCGCCGTGTAGCCGATCTGGTTCGCGATCCGGGCGAGGTTCGACAGCCGGTTGAGCGCCTTGCCGGTCCAGTAGGTGTCCGTCGCGCCCTTCCACGGGTCGGCCGCGTTCAGCTCGGCGTCGATCTCGTTGCGGAGCCTCGTGGTGTCGGCCTGGCTCGACAGCGGCAGCGCGGGCAGGACGCCGCTGAACGCCTGCCGCGTGGTGAACGACCCGCCCTCGCGCAGCCGCATCTCGCCGCGCGGCGAGGCGTAGCGGTGGGCGGTGACGGCGTCGGTCGAGTTCAACCACTGGTGGCGGTAGAGCGCCTGGAGCGTGCCGGTCTGCGTGCCCTGGCGGGCGACCGTGGTCGCCGCGTAGGTCGCGGACGACTGCGCCGTGCCCGCGTTGTACGACCACGACACCTTGGTGTCGGTGACGAAGGAGAAGGCGTACTTCTGGAACAGGGCCAGCGCGTCGCGCGACGGCAGCAGCGCGACGGAGAAGAAGCCCGCGGCCGAGGTCGCCTCGGAACCGGAGACCGTCCAGGTCGACGGCGAGAACAGGGCGTACTCGTGGCCGTTGATCGTCACCCCGAGAACGCCGGGAGTGTTGCTCCACACCGTGGCGGTGGCGTTGAACCCGACGCGGGCGTTGCCGCCGGTCGCCTCCGCGAAGACGTACGGCTGGCCGTGGCCGATGGTGGTGCGCAGGGTGCGGCCACCGGCGGTCCACAGTGGACTGACCGTCCAGTCCGACCAGCCGTCGACCGCGACGCTCGGGGCGTTGAGCCCGGAGACGCCGACGAACAGGTCGTCGCGGTGCATCATCTCGTAGGCGGTGCCGTTGCCGACGATCGCCGCGGTGTTCGGGTAGCCGACGCCGAGCCCTTGGGCCGCGGCGTGGAACGACATCGGGTGGGCGTACAGGTTCTCGCCGTACGGGTTGCCCGCGTACCGCTGCCAGACCAGCGACGACCACCACTCGTTCGTGGGCACCGGCTGGCCCGCCATGCGCGCGGTGACCTTCGGGGTGACCGGCGCGCCGTCGGAGTTGGACGGCCCGACGGTGCCGGCGGGCCGCTCGGTGGCGTAGCTGCCCGCTCCGACCGCGACCGCGTTGGCGGCCGGGGGGAGTATCAGGGTGATCGTGGTGGCCGCCGCCAGCGCGGCGGCGAACGCCGCGAGGCGGGGTCGGGTCGAACGCACAGGGAACCTCCAGCGGAGCAACAGGGACTCACACTGTGAGAGCGCTCTCACATTATCGATACGGTAAACCCCATGTGTCCGACTGTCCACGATTTGTTTCTTTTGCGCGTCTTGCCGGGAAAGAAGGCGGACTACTCCGCCGCGTCGCCCTCGACGTCGCGCAACCGGTACTCGCACCCGTACTCGACCGCGTACTGGAGGTCGTAGTGGTGCACGATCTTCGGCCCGCCGTGCAGGTGGACGTGCGTCAACGTCGCCTTCGGCTCGGCGGGCGGCTCGGCGTGCGAATCCACCCGCCCGTCCAGAGGCCCACCGACGAAGCGCACCACATAGGCATGAGTCATCGCGACCTCCCGTTCACCGACCCTCCACCGTCCTGACCATCGTACGAGGACGAACCTGCGTTGTCGGCCGTTCGCGCCGGTTTACAGCCGGTTGGCTCACTCCTCGAGCACGCTGAAGCACAGGTCAGCAAGGCTGTGGAGCGGTTTCGAAGCTTGGAGAGAATCTTTCGCGGAGGCGCGTCGGCCTGGCGGGGACAACGAGGTAGCGCAGGTCTCGGATATCCCCGAATGCGTCGAATGCGGAAACGAGGAGTCCAGTTCGGCCCGAACAGCCTTGTTGCGTACACGGACCCGCTCACGCGAGTCACGATGGACAGGTTCCGCGACCGACAACGCCGTGGAGGTCCCGTGCTGCGCGGATTCATCAACTACCTCGACGACTACCTCGACAGGACCGGCATCACCGGACTCATCCAGGGGGCGCTGGGCATCCTGGCGTTCGCCAGCCTGCTGAGCGCCGTCTTCGGCTCGATCGCCATCAAGGCGGGCGCGCTCGTCATCGCCACCTTGGGCCTCATCGGTGTGCTGCTGATGCTGACCACGCACCACCGGACCCTCCGCGCGCAAGCCGACGAGCACCGCTTGCTGCTGTCGCGGTACTGCAACGCCCTCACCCGTGAGATGAATCAGATGTGGCACATCCACCGCTGGCTGGAGACGACTGACATCGACCAGCGTGGCAACGCCAACGGAAAGATCATCGTGCACGCCACCGTCGAAGCGGAGGCACTGCACTTCCTGCGCATCTGCGTAGGTTCGAATTGGCGCCAGCCGGAACACACGAAGCGGAACGTCCAGGTCACGTTGGCAGGCCTGGAGATCATGGGCACGGGGAGCACTCGCTGGCGGGAGACGTCCCGGTGGCAGCCGGACGGCAGGCTGGAAGTCCTCGCGCACTGCGTTTCCACGCTACCCAAAAAGGGTGACCAGATCCGGCTGCACCTCGAGTACACCTGGCCGGGGAAGTGCCTGCCGCTGGCACGTCGCGAAGTGGACGAGTTCGTGTGCGAGTTCAGCCGACCTCTCGCCCAGTTGGAGTACCGGATCTCCCTCCCGGTCGGCACGCGCACAAAGTACGACGCCGTCGGCTTGGACCACCAGCAGGACACCTTCGACCTGTCTCTTTACTCCCCGAAGCACAAACGCCCTGTCGTCCACCTCATCGCCAACGACATCGCCGCCGACCGCCGCGTCGGCATGCGCCTCGACCTCCAGTAGCCGCTACTCCCCCACGCGGTCGGCGTCGTGCGCCGCGAGCACCCGCAAGAGCAGCGACTCCAGCACCGCGCGTTCCTCCGCCGACAGCACCGCGAGTGCCGTGCGCTGCGACTCCTCCGCGATCGGCCGGATCCGGTCCACCAACGCCTGCCCGGCTTCGGTCAACACGACCCGGTGCCGACGCCGATCCTGCGGATCTGACTCACGGGCCAACAGCCCTCGTGCGGCGAGTTTGTCGATCTTGCCGACGAGGTGGCTCTTGTCCATGTCGAGGGATTCCGCGATCCGCTGCTGGGACAGCGGGCCGAAGTCGGCGAGTGCCACGAGCATCCCGTACTGGGGCAGGAGGAGGTCTTCGGCGGCCAGCACGTCCCTCAGGTGCCTGCGCCCGTACTTCGCCACCTGGTCACCCACGTAGGAGGGCATGGCGAGCAGCGAAGGCGGGCGGACGCTCATGTGACGATGGTATCAGCCGAAGACAGTAGCGTGGTGCTACCGTTGACTAGTCAGCTAACTACTCGGTGAGGACCACCCCATGCGCGCCCTGGTTTCCCATTCCTACGGCCCCGTCGACCAGATCGAGGTCGTCGAGCTGCCCACGCCGGTCGCGGGCCCCGGTCAGCTGCTGGTCCGCGTCGAGGCGGCCGCGCTCAACCCGCTCGACGGCAAGCTGGTGACCGGCGTGATGCGCGAGATGATGCCGGTCGAGCACCCCTTCACCCTCGGGTTCGACGTCGCGGGCACGGTCGAGGCGCTCGGTGACGGCGTGACCGGGTTCGCGGTCGGCAACGCGGTCGTCGCGTACGCGAGCGCCGGGATCGCCGAGTACACGGTGGTCGACGCCGGCGCGGCCGTCGTGCAGCGACCTGCGGGCGTGGACGCCGTGCGCGCGGCCGCGCTGCCGGTGGCGGGGCTGACCGCCGCGGAGCTCGTGGAGGCGGCCGACCTGAAGGCGGGCGACCGCGTGCTCGTCGTCGGCGCGACCGGTGGCGTCGGCGTGTTCGCCGTGCAGCTGGCCGCCCAGCTCGGCGCCGAGGTGTGGGCGACCGCCCGCCCCGAGGAGGCCGAGTTCGTGCTCGGGCTGGGCGCGCGGCACGCCGTCGACTACACCTCCGGCGACCTCGCCGCGCAGGTCAAGGACGTCGACGTGCTGATCGACGTGGTCAACTTCGGCGCGGGCATCCCCGGAGCCGAGGTGCGCGACGGCGGCCGGGTCCTGACGCCGGTGGGCGGCTGGGACGAGTCCACGTTCGACCGCGGCGTGACCGCCGCCTACGTGGGCAACTCCGGCCGCGTCGAACTGCTGCGCGACCTGGTCGAGGCCGTCGAGACCGGCAAGGTCACCGTCCCGGTGAGCGGCACCGCACCGTTCGCCGACTCCGCCCAGGCCGCGTCGGACTTCTTCACCTCGCACAAGCGCGGCAAGGTCGTCATCACGTTCTGACCGCCGGTGGTGTTCCCGCGCTCACCCCAAGCGCGGGAACACCGGTGCGATCGCCGCCCCGTCGCACTGCGCGGCGATCCGGGCGGCGGCCGACGGCAGGAACGGCGTGAGGTGCTCGGCGAGGTCGCGGCACGTCGCGAGCAGCTCGCCGAGGACCGCGCGATCCTTGCCCGCCCACGGTTTCGCGGCCTCGACGTACCGGTTGGCCTCGTCGCCAATCCGTGTCACGGCCTCCACCGCGCGCCGGAAGTCGAAGCCCGCCAACGCCCGATCGATCGTGCCCGCCGCCTCGGCCCGAGCCCGCCGCAACGCGGTCGCGCCGGGGTCGTCGCCCTCGGCAGGACCGAACCGGGCGATCATGGACACCGTGCGGTTGACCAGGTTGCCGATGTTGTTGGCCAGGTCCTCGTTCGCGCGGGCCACCAGCCGTTCGACGGTGAAGTCCGTGTCACCGGCCCGCGCCACCTCGCTGAGCAACCACCACCGCACGGCGTCCGACCCGTACCGCGCCACGACGTCCACCGGGTCCTCGGCGTCCCCCGCGGACTTGCTGATCTTGCGACCGCCCGCCGTCAGGTACTCGTGGACGAAGATCGTCGTCGGCAGCGCGAGCCCCGCCGACAGCAGCATCGCGAGCCAGTACACGGCGTGGAACCGGATGATCCCCTTCCCGATCACGTGCACCCGCTCCGGGCACTCCTCCCACCAGCGCCGGAACCCCGCGTCGTCGGTGCCGTAACCGGGCCCGGTGAGGTAGTTGGCGAGCGCGTCGAACCACACGTAGACGACCTGCCCCGGATCGCCCGGCACCGGAATCCCCCACCCGCGGGCTCGTTCGACGCTCCGGCTGACGCTGAAGTCCTCCAACCCGGACCGCAGGAACGCCAGCACCTCCCGCTTACGCGACAGGGGTTCGACGCGCACCACGTCGTCCGAGACGATCCGCTCCAGCCGTTCCTGGTACCGGCTCAACCGGAAGAACCAGTTGTCCTCCTCCACGGTCTCCGGCACCGTCCCGTGCTCGGGACACCGACCGTCCACCAGCTCGCCGGGCACGTAGAACACCTCGCAGCCCACGCAGTACAGCCCGGTGTAGCCGCGCCGGTAGAAGTCCCCGGCACAGGCCTCCCACAACGCGCGCACCCCGGTCGCGTGCCGCGGATCGGCACTGGTCCGCACGAAGTCGTCGAACCGCGTCTCCAACGCGGCCCCGAGCCCCACGAACCGCTCGGCCACCTTGGCGACGTAGACAGCGGGAGTGACCCCTTCGGCCTCGGCGCTCTGCACGTTCTTCAGCGCGTTGTCATCGGTCCCGGTCTGCGCCCGCACCTCGTCACCGCGCTGCCGCCGATGCCGAGCCAGGACGTCGACCTGCACCAGCTCCAGCGCGTGCCCGATGTGGGGTTTCCCGTTGACGTACGGGATGGACGTGGTCACGGAGTAGCGGCTCATCACTACCCTTCCCGGCCCCTGCGACACGAGTCGGCCCACAGGGGCCTCCTCGGTGGCGGGTCAGGACGTGCGGAGGAGGCCGGACGACATCATCCGGCCGGACGTGCTGAAGGTCCTCGACACGTCGTCGAGGATACGCGGGAACAGGGGTTCCGGTCCGCTCCTTTGTTCGCACGCGAACGAGAGCGACCACGTAGACCGGTCGTTACACGTGATCTGCGGGCTCCCGACCCCTCGAAGTACCGTCGCTCATGGCGTCCTACCGAGTGGAACTCCCCGCAGGCTGCACCGAGGTCACGTTGGTGCGGGTCGAGGACGGGTCGGAGACGGTGGTGCGGTTCGACGTGGACACGGCGTTCGGGCCGGTGTTGCGGGAGGACGTCGCCGGGCGGTTGCGGGAGTACCTGGTTCGTGAACCGGGGTCCGAGGCGCCCGCGCTGGTGGACTTCATGGTGCGGCGGTTGGGGTTCCAGGTCGGGCCGGTGGTGGCGCGGTCGCCGATCCGGTTGACCGTGGTGGACCGGCGGACCGTGACGTTGTGGGTCGGGGCGGCGACCGTGGTGAGCGCGAGCAAGCGGCAGACCGCGTTCGCGCTGTCGTTGCCGGGCGCGGTGCAGAAGGACGACGCTCGCGTGCTGTTCCGGTTGGGCAGTCCCGGCACGGACGGTCCGGGGATCGTGCGCGCCTTCCGGGACTGGGCCGGGGCGTGAGCCGCCGGAACAGCACGCGGGCGGTCAGATCGCGCCGCTGATGCGCTCCTCGACGCCGAGCAGGTCCTTGCCGTACACCTCGTAGCCGACGAACGCGTTGAGCGACGCGTGCCGTCCGCCGGTGTTCGCGTCGCGCCAGATCTGCTGCATGCGGCTGGCCTCCGCGAAGCTGCCCGCACCGTGCACGTTGATCAGGACCGTGATCGCGTCCAGGACTTCCTGTGCGGCGTAGGAGAGTTCGGCGCGGACCTCCGCGCGCCGCGAGTAGCCCATGATCTCGGTCCCGGCCGTGGCCGCGTCGATCTCGTCGGCGACGGCGTAGGTGAGCAGCCGGGCGGTCTTCAGCTTCAACGCCGCCTGCGCGACCTGGATCTGCACGCCGACCGAATCGGTCTGCCGGGCGAAGAACGTGTGGTGCATGCTCTTCTTCGGCGCCTTCTCCACCACCAGGTCCAGCGCGGCGCGGCCGAGGCCGAGCACCGGCGCGACCAGCGGGAGCACGGCCAGCGGCGCGAACGGCGCCCGGTACATCGGCTCGTCCGAGGGGAACGGGCGCAGGCCGTTGAACAGGTCGATCACCGGGGCGGTGCGGCGGTCCGGCACGAACACGTCGTCGGCGACCAGCGTGTCGCTGCTGGTCCCGCGCATGCCCACGGTGAGCCAGGTGTGCTCGACGGTCAGCTCGGACGCCGGGACGATCCCCATGGTGGCGCCGATGATCTGGCCCGAGTCGTCGGCGATGGCCGCGCCCAACGTGGCCCAGTCCGCGCGGTCCGCGCCCGACGCCCACGCCCACTTGCCGCTGAACCGGTACCCGCCCTCGACGCGCGTGGCCACGATGTCGGCGATGCCCCCGGCGATGCGGGGCTCCGGGTTGGACCCGAACACCTCCTGGCGGGTCTCCTCCGGGAACAGGCCCGCGAGCCACTGCGACGTCGCCGCGACGACGACGGCCCACGCGGCGGAACCGTCACCCGTGGCGAGCGCCTCGCTCACCTCCAGCACCGTGCGCAGGTCCGCCTCGAGGCCGCCGAAGCGCTTCGGCGTGCGCAGGCGGAAGAACCCCGCCTCGCTGAGCGCCTTGGTCACCTTGTCGGACAGGGTGCGGTTCTCCTCCCCCTGCTCCGTGTGCTCGCGCAGGAGCGGCTTCAGGTCGAGGGCCTTCGCGACGAGCTCGGCCCTCTGGTCGACAGCAGACATGGTGATCCCTCGGGGAGTTATCGGATTTCCTTGCGCTTCCGACGTTAACAGCGGGAATTGCGCCACTCGCGGGATTGTCCGCGAAACGAAAAGCGTTGGCCGGAAAACGAATCAGCCCGCCGAGTGCAGCGTCCGCAACGGCGTCTGCCCGTACCGCTCCTTGTGCACCGCGGCGAACCTGCCGAGGTGGGCGAACCCCCACCGCTGGGCGACCGCGGCCACGGTCTCCGTGCCTGGATCCGCCGCGCGCAGCTCGTCGTGGGCCCGGCGGAGCCGCGCTTCCCGGACGTACGCCATCGGGGCCATGCCGAGGTGCCGCCGGAACCCGTTCTGCAACGTGCGCGTGCCGACGGCGCAGTGGTCGGCCAGCATCGACAACGTCAGCGGCGCGCGGGGGTCGGCCTCGATCAGCTCGACGGCCGACCGGACCGCGGCGGGCCGGGCGACGGCGGCGGGCTCCAGCACGGCGGACCGCGCGGGAGCCGTGGCGAGCAGGAACCCGGTCAGCAGGCTGTCCACGAGCGGGGCCGCCATCATCGGCTGGGACAGCAGCCCGTCGACCACCCTGACCTGCCGGTTCACCGAGAGCAGCAGGTCGAGCCAAGATCGCCCGTACCCGTTCGCCGTGGTCAGCCGGAGGTCGAGCACCGGGCGTTCGGGTGCCTGGTCGCCGAGCATCCGCTCCAGGGCCGTGCGCACGGAGGCCGCGTCGAACCGCACGCACAGCGCCCGGCTGTCGGCCGACCACCGGCCGAGGAACGAGCCGCCCTCCGGCGCGAACACGGCCGCGACGTCACGGCTCCCGACCACCGTCCGGCCCCGGTGGCGCGCCTCGAACCGGCCCGCCACCGGCACCTGCACGAAGTACGCGGAGCCGATGTCCTCGCACTCCAGGGTGTAGTCGTGCGGGTAGAGGACCTCGCCGAGCGCGATCGACCCGAGCTGCGCGGGGCGGTACACGACGGACGACCCGACCTGGAGCCGACCGGCCTCCTCGATCGTCCGGCTGCGAACGAGCATTTCCCACCTCGGACACCGCTGCGGTTTTCCCCGACCCTACGCACGAATCCCCAACCATTTCGGACGGTGGCGGATATTCGCCGAATTCACCGCGCGGTCCTTGAAGAGAGGTCAGGAAGGTCGGCCGGGAATCGGGGTGCGGCGGGTGTTCTGGAACGAGGTGATGAGCCACGAGCCGTGCTCGCGCACCAGGACGTAGGTGATCGTGGAGTCGCGGGCGGGGTCCGGCTCGTGGCCCTCGACCGTGGAGTTGCCGCCGACCACTGCGACGGCGACGTCGGGGAGCGGGAAGCGGATCTTCGGCGGCTCGCCGGTGCCGGTGAGCTTGGACCCCTTGAGCGGTCCGGCGAACAGGGCGCGGTGGCCCTCCTCGATCGCCGTGCGGCCGGGGGTGTTGAGGCCGAAGAAGGTGATGTAGTCGGCGTCCTCGGTGAAGTTGGCCGCGAACGCCGTGGCGTCGCCCGCGTTCCACGCCTTGGTGAGGGCGGTCAGGACGTTCAGCACTGCCTGGTCGGACATGGGAGTTCCTCTCGATCTTCGAACACTGTTCGTTCCACGAACGATGGTCGCCCTCGAACGGTGTTCGTGTCAAGTACGGTGTTCGCATGACGGATCCCGCCTGGCGCACACCGCCCGTCCGCCGCGCCGCGAAACCCCGGCTGTCGCAGGACCTGATCGTGCGGACGGGCCTCGACGTGCTGCTGGCCGAGGGCCTGGACGCGGTGAGCATGCGGCGGGTGGCGCAGGCGTTGGAGACCGGACCGGCGTCGCTGTACGCGCACGTGGCGACGAAGGACGAACTGGTCGAACTGATGCTGGACCGCGTGCTGGAGGACGTGCCGCTGCCCGTCCCCGACCCGGCGCGGTGGCGCGAGCAGGTGAAGGAGCTGCTGCGCGGACAGGTCCGCGCGATGCACGCCCATCCGGGGATCGCGCGGGTCGCGTGGCAGGTGATGGTGCCGGTCGGCCCGAACGCCCTGCGCCACGGCGAGGCGACGCTCAGCCTGCTGCGCGCGGGCGGCCTCACGCTGCGGCAGGCGGCCTACGGCTGCGACGCGTTGACGTTGTACACCAAGGCTTTCGCCTACGAGGGCGGCATGTGGCTCTCGGGCGCGGTCGACCCCGCCGATGTGGCCGACCGGGGACGGCGGATGACCGAGTACATCGGCTCCCTGGGACCCGGCGCGTTCGCGAACATGGCGGGCACGGAGGAGTTCTTCACCGCCGAGACGGCCGACGAGCGCTTCGAGTTCGGCCTGGACATGCTCCTGGGCGGCCTCGTCGCCCTGACGGCCTAGTCGGTCTTCTTCGCCTTGGAGGGCTGCACGCGCATGGGTTCGCCGGGCATCTTGGGGTAGTCCGGCGGGTAGGGCATCTCGCCGCGCTCGTCCTCGGCGTACCACTCCAGCAGCGTTTCCAGGCCGAAGGCCTCCGAGTCCAGCGCCGCGTGCGGGTCGCCGTGTTCGGCGTAGTACCCCGGCACGGTCAGCACGTCGAAGTCGTCCGGGTCCACTGTGGACAGCCGGTCCCAGGTGACCGGGGTCGACACGGTCGCGCGCGGGGTGCCCCGGACCGACCAGGCCGAGGCGATGGTGCGGTCCCTGGCGGCCTGGTTGAAGTCGAGGAAGACCTTCTCGCCGCGCTCCTCCTTCCACCACGACGTGGTGGCCTTCTTCGGCGCCCGGCGTTCGACCTCGCGCGCCAGGGCGATGACGGCGTGCCGGACGTCGATGAAGTCCCACTCCGGCCGGATGCGGACGGCCACGTGGACGCCTCGGCCGCCGGAGGTCTTGGGGTAGCCGGTCATGCCCAGCTCGGTCAGGACCTCGTTCAGCACTTCCGCGACAAGAACCGCGTCGCGGAAGTCCGTGCCGGGCTGGGGGTCGAGGTCGACGCGGAGTTCGTCCGGGTTGTCCACCAGCGGCCTGCGGACCGGCCACGGGTGGAAGTCGAACGTGCCGAGGTTGGCGGCCCACGCGATGACGGCGGGCTCGGTCGGGCAGACCTCGTCGGCGGGCCTGCCGGAGGGGAACTTGATGGTGGCCGTCTCGACGTAGTCGGGCGCGTTCTTCGGCAGGCGCTTCTGGTAGAACGCCTCGCCGGTGACGCCGTCCACGTACCGCTTCAACGTCGTCGGCCGGTCGCGCAGCACGGCCAGCAACGGCTCGGCCACGGAGAGGTAGTACTCGACCACCTGGCGCTTGGTGATGCCGCGCTCGGGGAAGTACACCTTGTCCGGGTTGGACAGCCGCACGGCGCGGTCGCCGTGGGGTCCGGGGACGGTCAGCTCCAACGCCTTCTGGGCCACGTCGGGCAGAGTAAACGACAATGGCGGCATGTGCCGAAGCATCAAGACGTTGCGCCCGCCGTTCGAGGACGAGGTCACCGAGGGCGACATGCGCGCCGCCGCCCTCCAGTACGTGCGGAAGGTGTCCGGGTTCCGGACTCCAGCCGCCCACAACGCGGAGGCGTTCAACAAGGCGGTGGACGCCATCGCGAAGGCGACCGAGGAGCTACTCGCGCACCTGGAAGTCCGCGGTCACGCGAAGTAGTTCCAGCCCGTCCACGAACGCCGTGAGCGCCAGTTCGAAGCTGTCCCGGTCCAGTTCCTCCGCGACCGACGGCAGCAGGTGCGCCTTGTCCAGGTGCGGGTAGCGCCCCTGGTAGACCGACGCGTCCGTGGAGAACCCGCTGGAGAACGTGCTCAGCGCCGCGCCGAACACCAGGTACATCAACGACGCCGCGATCATCGTCGCGTGCCGCCGCGGCCACCCCGCGTCCACGAGAGCGCCGTGCATCACGTCGAGCCGCCGCAGCGACGCGCCGCGGCCCGCCGGACCGTAGGCGAGGAACGGCACGACGTTCGGGTGCCGGGACAGCGCCGCGCGGTAGGAGCGCGCGCTCTCGACCAGCCCGCGCCGCCAGTCACCGGCCTCGAAACCGGACACGTCGACCTGTTCGAGCACGTCGCTGGCTATCTCGTGCAGCAGGTCGTCCTTGGTCGCCACGTGCCCGTAGAGCGACGGGGCGCGCACGCCCAGTTCGGCCGCGAGCTTGCGCATGGACAGGCCGTCGAGGCCGTCGCGGTCGATGATGTCGAGCGCGACCTTGCGGATGCGGTCCCCGCTGAGGATGGGGATGCTCGGTCGAGGCATATCGACCCCTTGCACTGGGTTCTCCGACGCGCCTACGTTATACCTAACGCCGTTCGGTTTAGGAGGTCGTGGCGTGGATCTACGCCTGTCCGACGAGCATCAGCAGCTCAAAGAACTGGCCCACCGCTTCACGGAAGAGCGGATCGTCCCGTTCGCGATGCAGTGGGACCGCGACGAGGCCATCGACCGCGCGCTCGTGCCCCGGCTGGGCGAGGTGGGGTTCCTCGGGCTGGGCATCGACGAGGAGTACGGCGGCTCGGGAGGCGACAACCTGGCGTACTGCCTGGTGCTGGAGGAGATCGCGCGCGGCGACTCGGCGGTGCGCGGCATCATCTCCGTGTCGCTCGGGCTGGTCGGCAAGACGATCTTCAAGCACGGCACCGAGGAGCAGAAGAAGCAGTGGTTGCCGGGCATCTGCGCCGGCACCCAACTCGGCTGCTTCGGCCTGACCGAGCCGGAGACCGGGTCCGACGCCGGGTCGCTGGCCACCAAGGCCGAGCGCGACGGTGACGACTGGCTGCTCACCGGCCGCAAGGTGTTCATCACCAACGGGACGTGGGCCGATGTCGCCCTGGTCTTCGCCCGCACCGGCGGACCGGGCCCGAAGGGCATCACCGCGTTCCTGGTGCCGACGGACTCGGACGGCTTCCAGGCCACCGAGATCCACGGCAAGCTCGGGATGCGCGGCCAGGCGACGGCCGAACTCGTGCTCGACCGCGTGCGCGTGCCGGACAGCGCCCGGCTGGGCGAGGAGGGCACGGGCTTCAAGCTCGCGATGGCGGCGCTGGACCGCGGCCGGATGTCGGTCGCGGCGGGCTGCGTCGGGGCCGCGCGCGGCGCGTTGGAGGCGAGCCTCAAGTACGCGAAGGAACGCGAGCAGTTCGGCAAGCCGATCGCCGGGTTCCAGCTCGTGCAGGAACTGCTGGCGGACATGGCCGTCGAGACCGACGCCGCCCGCCTGCTCACGTGGCGGGTCGCGGACCTCGCCGACCGCGGCGAGCCGTTCCGCACCGAGGCGTCCATGGCGAAGCTCTACGCCAGCGAGGCGGCCGTGCGGGTCGCGAACAACGCCATCCAGGTTTTCGGCGGGTACGGCTACATCGACGAGTACCCGGTCGGGAAGTTCTTGCGGGACACCAGGGTGACCACCCTCTACGAGGGCACCACCCAGATCCAGAAACTGCTCATCGGCCGCGCGCTGACCGGCGTCAACGCCTTCTGAAACGGGGAACAGCATGGACTTCACGCTCGACGAGGAGCAGAAGGAGATCCGCGACTGGGTGCGGACCTTCGTGCGCAAGGAGATCATCCCGCTGGAGCCGGAGGTGCTCCGCCGCGAGCGCGCCAACCAGCCGGGGCTGCCCGCCGAGGAGCTGGAGGCGTTGCAGCAGAAGGCGAAGAAGGCGGGCTTCTGGGGCCTGCTGACGCCTACGGAGTACGGCGGCATGGGGCTCGGCGCGGTGATGACGGCGCTGATCGAGGCCGAGCTGGGCCGGTCGTTCGTGCAGTTCCGGTTCGGCGGGTACGCGGACAACATCCTGTTCCACGGCAACGCCGAGCAGAAGGAGCGCTACCTGCTCCCGACGATCTCCGGCGAGCGCAAGTCGTGCTTCGCGATCACCGAGCCCGGCGCCGGGTCGGATGCCAAGGCGATCCGCACCTCCGCGCGCAAGGAGGGCGACGAGTGGGTGATCAACGGTGAGAAGACGTTCATCACCGGCGGCAACGAGGCCGACTTCGTGATGGTCTTCGCCGTGACGGACAAGGAGAAGGGCGCCAACGGCGGCGTCACGTGCTTCCTCGTCGACCGGGACATGGGCTGGAAGTCCGAGCCCATCCCGACCATGGGCCAGTGGGGTCCGGCGGCGCTGGTGTTCGACAACGTGCGCGTGCCCGAGGAGAACGTGCTCGGCGAGATCGGCCACGGCTTCACGTTGGCGATGCAGTGGATCGGCGCGGGCCGGTACATGCTGCCCGCGCGGGCCATCGGCTCGGTGGAACGCCTGGTGGAGATGGCGATCGAGCAGGCCAACACCCGCGTCACGTTCGGCCAGCCCATCGCCGAGTACCAGGCCATCCAGTGGATGATCGCCGACTCCGCCGTGGAGATCGAGGCGCTGCGCTGGCTCGTGCTGCACGCCGCGTGGCTCGTCGACCAGGGCCAGGACTCGCGGCAGGCGCAGTCGATGGCGAAGCTGTACGGCGGCGTGAAGGCGAACGAGATCGTGGACCGCGTCCTGCAGATCCACGGCGGCATGGGCTACACCCGCGAGCTGCCGATCGAGCGCTGGTACCGCGAGCTGCGGCTGCTGCGCATCTACGAGGGCACCGACGAGATCCAGCGCCGCACGATCGCCCGCAACCTGCTCAAGGGCCACGCCAAGGTCAGCGGATCCCTGGGGTGAGCACGGTCGTCCGGTCCTGGACCGAGGACGACGTCGAGCGCTACGCGGCCGCGGTCGGCGGGACGGGCATGCAGCCCGGTTTCGCCATCGCGGTCGCGCAGTTCGGCGGCCCCCAGGTCGAGATGGACGCCGACATGACCCAGGTGCTGCACGCCGAGCAGTCGTTGACGTTGTCGGGTGAGCTGCCGCTGTCGGGCACGGTCGAGGTGACGCGCCACGTGACCGACGTGTTCGACAAGGGCTCCGGCGCGCTGATCGTGCGGGAGTGGCGGGCCACCGGCGACGCCGAGTTCAGCACCCGCGCGTCGCTGTTCGTGCGCGGCGCGGGCGGGTTCGGCGGCCCGCGCGGGACGACGACCCGCCTGCCGATGCCGGACCGCGCGCCGGACGTGGAACTGGGGTTCCGGACGTCCGCGGACCAGGCCGACCGCTACCGGCTGACCGGCGACGACAACCCGCTGCACTGGGACCCGGTGTTCGCGGAGCGTGGCGGATTCCCGCGGCCGATCCTGCACGGGCTGGCCACCTACGGCATCACCGCGCGGCTGCTGGCCGACGAGCTGGACGTGCTCGCCGTCGGCTGCCGGTTCGCCGCTCCCGTCTTCCCCGGCGACGAACTGCTGGTCAGCGCCTGGCGGGTGGGTGACGAGGTCCGGTTCCGCACGGCGGTGAACCACACGACCGTGATCGACGACGGTAGGGCTACCCCCCGTTCCTAGCTGGGTGCCCACACCATCGATCATCGGCCGCCGAAGTACCACGCTGTAGTCATGCGATCACGACGCGACGTCTTCCAGCTCAGCACCGCGACCGACGCGACCGCGTTGACGAGGCTGCGGATCCCGACCGCCGCGGGCACGTTCGACGCCGTCGCGGCGGGCCCGCTGGACGGCCGCAAGGTCCTGCTGCTGCACGGCGTCCCGCAGTGCGGCATCGAGTGGCGGCACCAGCTGCGCGCGCTGGCCGCCGACGGCTACCGGGCCGTCGCGCCGAACCAGCGCGGCTACTCCCCCGGCGTCCGCCCCAAGCGCGTCGAGGACTACCGCCTCGACCACGCCGTGGACGACGTCGCCGCGATCGCCGACCAGCTCGGCTGGCGCCGCTTCGACCTCGTCGGCCACGACTGGGGCGCCGTCGTCGGCTGGATCGCCGCCGCCCGGCACCCGCTGCGCGTCCGCACCCTGACCGCCGTCTCCGCGCCGCACCCCGGCGCGTTCGCCCACGCCCTGCGCACCGACCCGGACCAGAAGCGCCGCGGCGCGCTGCTCGACTACCTCCGTCAGCCCGAGGTGCCGGAACGCGAGATGCTCGCCAACGGCGCGGCCCAGCTGCGGCAGGGCTGGCCCGCGGTGATCCCGAGGCAGCGGGTCGAGCAGTACGTGCGGCAGCTGTCCGAGCCGGGGGCGTTGACGGCGGCGCTCAACTGGTACCGGGCGAACCGGTTCGACGGCGACTACCAGCCCGTTTCCGTGCCGACGATGTACGTGTGGGGCACCGAGGACGACGCCGTCGGCCCGGAGGCCGCGCAGGCCACCAGCGACTGGGCCACGGGGGCGTACCGGTTCGAGGTGCTGGACCAGGTCGGGCACTTCGTGCCGGAGGAAGCGGCGGAACGGACGACCGCCCTCCTGCTGGAGCACCTGGCCGCGCACTAGGGCGTGGGGTCCAGGCTGGTGAGCATCTGGGCGCGGACCCTGGACAGGTGCAGGCGCATCGTGCGGCTCGCCTGGTGGGTGTCGCCCGCGGCGATGGCCGCCACCAGCGCGTCGTGGTCGTCGAGGGACGCGCGCTGGTGCGGCGGGTCGTCGCGCAGGCCGCTGCGCAGCAGCACGACCCGCTGCTGCACGAGCCGGACCTGCTCGGCGATGTGCGGGCTGCGCGCGGCGTCCAGCAGCGCCTGGTGGAACGCCAGGTCCAGCCGGTACGGGAACGCCTGGCCCGCCTGGTAGTTCGCCCTCGACAGCGCGCAGACCTCGCGCAACCTGGTCACATCGGCCTCCGTGCGGCGGCTGGCGGCCAGTTCGGCGGCGGCGCACTCCAGGGCCGAGCGCAGTTCGAACAACGCCCGGACGTCGGCGGCGTCGGCCTTGGGGACGTGGGCACCCTTGTTCGGCACCAGCACGAGCAGGCCCTCGCTGGACAGGTGCCGGATCGCCTCGCGCAGCGGGCCGCGGCTGATGCCCAGGCGGTGCGCCAGTTCGACCTCGTTCACCCGTTCGCCGGGCGGGATCTCGCCGGTCAGCACGAGCTCGCGGAGCACGTCGACGGTCTGGCCCGCGAGGCTCAGGTGCAGGGGCGGTGTCACGTTCGTCTCCCGTGCTGGCGGAATCGGTGGCGTGCGTTGTTAACTGTCGACAGTTGGCAGTGTAGAGGAGGACGCATGGTGCACGAGGTCGTGGCCGAGGTCTGGCGTGGCGAGTTCCTGGAGTCCGTGCACCACGGGTCGGTCGTGGCGCTGGACGCCGCGGGCGGCACGCGGCTGAGCGTGGGCCGCCCGGACCGCGTGACGTTCCCCCGTTCCTCCAACAAGCCGGTCCAAGGTCTCGCGATGGTCCGCAACGGGCTCGACCTGGACGGCGAACTGCTCGCGCTGGCGTGCGCGAGCCACTCCGGCGAGGACTTCCACGTCGACGGCGCGCGCCGGATCCTGGCGAAGGCGGGCCTCGACTTCTCCGCCCTCCAGTGCACCCCGGACCTGCCGATCGGCGAGGCCGCGCTGGCCGCGCACCTCGCGGCCGGTCGGGGCAAGGCGCCGGAGTACATGAACTGCTCGGGGAAGCACGCGGCGATGCTGCTGACCTGCGTGATCAACGACTGGTCGACCGACGACTACCTGGAGTTCTCGCACCCGTTGCAGGTGTCGGTGCGGGCGACGCTGGAGGAGTTGGCGGGCGAGCCGGTCGGCGCGGTCGGGGTCGACGGGTGCGGCGCTCCCCTGTTCGGGATCAGCCTGAACGGGCTGGCTCGGGCGTTCGGGACCCTCGCGGGCGCGCCGGTCGGGAGCCAGGAGCACCGGATCGCGGCCGCCATGAACGCGCACCCGGAGTGGGTCGGCGGGACCGGTCGGGACGTGACGGAGCTGATGCGGGCGTTGCCCGGTGCCGTGGCGAAGGACGGCGCGGAAGGCGTGTACGCGATCGGGCTGCCGGACGGGTCCGCGGTGGCGTTGAAGATCGCCGACGGGTCGAGCCGCGCGCGGGCCGTGGTCGTGGTGGAAGCGCTGCGGCTCCTCGGGGTGGACGTGGAGGCCCTGGAGCCGCTCGCGACCGTGCCGGTGCTGGGTCACGGGCGAACTGTCGGCGCGGTCCGGCCGGCTTTGGCCATGACAGGCTGAACACCCTCTATTCTCGAAGCCATGGCCCCCTTTCCAGGCGCGGAAAGACCAGACGACGGACCGGACAAGCGGTTCAGCGACGACCTCATCGGGCTCGACCCGGCGGACCCCGAAGCCAAGGCCTTCGCGGAACACCTGGACCGGATGGAGCGAGAACGACCCGGGTACACCGTGGAGGGGTACCTGGCAGGAGTGGCGGACTTCGCCGACTCGGCCAACCGGGCAAGTGGGGAACAGCGGTTCCTCGCGGTGCTCGTGGTGGCGTTGATCCTGCTCGGGGTGTTGATCAGCGTGTGGTTCGGGCTCGGGGAGATCATCGCCGTGTTGTTCGGGTGAGGGTGTTGTTGGGTTTTGGTCGGGGTCGGCTGTGGACGGGCCTGGGGTTTGGGCTTCGCTTCGGCTGAGGTTGGCTCGGGTTTTGGGCTGAGGTCGGGGTCCGGTTTTTGTCGGTGCTCGCTTGTACCTTGTGTATTGGGGGGTTCTGCTCGATCGGGGACCCCTGCGAGGCCTGTCCTGGGGTGCTCACCCGGCGGCTCTTGATCCGACGTGGCCAGCCTGCGGCCCTTGATCCAGCTGGGTCACCGGGCGGCTCTTGATCCATCTGGCGCACCGGGCGGCTCTTGATCCAGCTGGGTCGGTAGGCGGCTCTTGTTCCAGCGTGCTGTGGCCGATTTGACTCGGGGACCCCTCGTTTTGCCCCTTTGTCGGGCCAAAACGGCAGGTGGAAAGCTTGCCGCCCGACAAATTTTAAGGGGCAAAACCCCCGAGTAAAATCGGCCACGTTCCGTGGCCGGCCTCGCTCGCCGTCGTGGTCACCAGCTGTGCGCCGGACCCGATGTGGCCACCAGCTTTGCTTCAGTGCCGTCGTGGCCAGCAGCTTTGCTCCAGTGCCGTCGTGGTGACGAGATTTGCTCCAGTGCCGATGTGGCCACCAGATTTGCTCCAGTGCCGTCGTGGTCACCAGCTTTGCGCCAGTGCCGTCCGTCGTTGTCGCCAGGCTCGCCGGCAGCGTCGCTGTGGCCACCAGCTTGCTGCCAGTCCTTGCCCTGGTCACTGTTTGGCCACTGGTCCCATCTCCAGTTGTTCTTCCGGCTCTCGCTCATCGTCGCCCTGGGCGTGTTGTGGCAGGTCACAGCGCTCAGCTTCTGAGCCGTAAGACACCCGCAACCACCCTTCGGGCCGAATCGCATTAGCGTGGAGGCATGGAACCCGTTGTCGGCGCTACGCCGAAGGTCGTCCGGTCGGAGCAGGAGTGGCGGGAGAGCCTTACCCCGAGTGAGTACCGCGTTCTCCGTCAAGGTGGGACCGAGCCCGCGTGGGTTGGTGAGTACACCGACACCAAGCAGGTCGGGGTGTACGAGTGTCGTGCCTGTGGCACCGAGCTGTTCCGCAGTGAGACCAAGTTCGACTCGCACTGCGGGTGGCCGTCGTTCTTCTCGCCGCTCGCCGCGGATCGGGTGATCCTGCGCGAGGACCGGGCGATGGGCATGGTGCGGACCGAAGTGCTCTGCGCGAACTGCCACAGCCACCTCGGGCACGTATTCGAGGGCGAGGGTTACGAGACGCCCACCGATCAGCGTTACTGCATCAACAGCATCAGCTTGCGATTGGTCGACGAATCCGCGTCCTAATGCGGAATTGTCACTCCGGAGTCGTCCGAGCACGCAAAGCGACAGGCGACTTTCGGCGCTCGGTGAAGCAGACTGGAGGCGTTGCCCCGGATGGCGTCAGCGGGTGACGTCATCCGGACTCCGTCTCCGACCTGGGAGGAAGCATGTTCTTCAGCAAGGGAACCGACGGTGAGGGCTCCAGCGGGAGCGACGGCGGCTCGTCCTCCTAAGCCATCCCCAACTGGAGCCTAAATTTCGCTCAAGCCCCTTGTCGGTGTGTGGCCCAGAGCACACGCTTGCATCTCGATTGGCGAGCCGGTTTCGCCAAGAGCGGCAGGGGGTGGAGGACCGTGGACCAGCCTTGGGGGCTTTCGGGCCCGGAATTCCTGAAGATCTACTGGATCGCGCTCGGCATCGCACTGGTATTCGCGGTCGGCGTTCGATTCCGGTTGCGGGCGAGCCGGGGAGGCGAGCCCGCGCGGGGGTTGGACGTCGACGAGCTGGCCTACCTCGCGGGTGGGCCGCGTCGTGTGGTCGAGGCGTCGATCGCCCGGCTCATCGAAGCGGAGGCGCTGCGGTCGACGCGGCGCGGCACCGTGAGCCTCATCGGCAAGCCCAAGGCCGTCAACGCGGTGGACCGCGCGGTGCTGGAGGACGCGGGCCGCTACAGCCGCCGCACGCTGAACCTGCTGGTGCCCGCCGTGGCGCAGGAGAAGGCCGTCAAGGACATCGCGACCCGGCTCGGCGAACTGGGGATGCTCATCGAGCCCGCGACGGCCAAGCGCCACCTGCGGGTGGGTGTGCTGCCGATGGTGGTGCTGTTCGTGATCGGCGTCGTCCGCTGGGTCAACGGGATCGCGATCGGCGCGCCCGTCGGCTGGCTGACGCTCCAGCTGGTCGTGACCGCGCTGCTGGCCGTGCTGCTGTCCCGGTCGGGCTCCATCCGCTGCACGGCCAGGGGTGACCGCGCGCTGGAAGCCGCCCGATCGGGTGATCGGGTCGGGGAACTCGGCCTGGCCGTCGGCGGGACCGTGGGGCTGGTCGCGCTCGGAGGTCTCTCCGCGCACCCCGACCTCACGTTGCGCACGGCGCTGATGGCCCAGTCGTACAGCACCGCGTCGAGCGGCGGCGGGTACTCCGGCGGCTACGTGTCCACCGGGAGCAGCTGTTCCAGCGGGAGCAGCTGTTCGAGTTCGAGCGGAAGCAGCTGCAGCGGGGGGAGCAGTTGCGGCGGAGGCGGCGGTTGCGGCGGGGGTGGCAGCTAGCCGTCAAGGGGGGTGCCAAGGCCATCGTGGGCGTGCCCGCGGTGGCCTTGGCCTCATGACGGGGAACGAACAGGCCCGCCGCGGAGTCGGATGGCCATCGGCTTGGTGCGAGAGGCGGCGGCTATGACTTCGGGGACGAGAACACCGGGCAGAACAGGCATTTCGCCCGAGGAGTTCGGTTACCTGTCCGGTGGTCCCGGTCGGGCCGCGGAGGTCGCGGTCGTCCGGCTGCTGGAGGCGGGCCTCCTGCGCATCTCGCGCGAGGGCGTGGTGAGCGCGGTCGCCGCCACGGCCGCGGGCGCCGCCACCCCGCTGGAGGCGTACGCGCTGGGCGCGGCGCGCTCCGGCCGCATGCTGGGCGACCTCATCAAGTCCACCGCCACCAGCGACGCGCTGACCGCGTTGAAGCAGCACCTGGTCGACCGCGGGTTCCTGGTGTCCGCGGGCCGCCGCAAGTTCTGGGGCGCGGTCCGGGCGCTCACCCTCGTCGCCGCCTTCGTCGCGATGGCGTCCGTCGCCGTGTTCCACTTCAACCTCGGCTACGCGATCCTGCTGCTGCTCCTCGCGCTGGTCGTCCGCTGGTTCGCGGGCCGGATGCGCAAGCCGGTCCGCCGGTCCGGACGGCGCGAGGCCCGCATGGTCACGGTCATGTCGAACGACCGGGTCGGCATCGTCGCGCAGCACGGCCTGACCGGACGGCTGGGGCAGTTCCCGCAGCAGCACTACGTGTGGGAGATGCTGGGCATCGTGCCGAGCGCGGGCGCGACGCTGCGCCGGGGCAAGAAGCCCAGCACGGCCAGGCAGAACGACGGCGCGTACTACGCGAGCAGCTGCAACAGTTGCAGCAGCTGTTCGAGCGGGTGCGGGGCGGACAGCAGCGGGTGCGGGTCCAGCGGCAGCAGTTGCGGGTCCAGCGACAGCGGATCGTCGTGCAGCAGCGGCTCGTCGTGCGGGTCCTCGTGCGGTGGCGGAGGAGGGGACTGATGGGCGTTCTCGGCAAGCTCGGCGTCGGCATCGGCTGGCGCCCGGAGATCGACCTGACCGTGGAACGGCTGCCCGGCGTCGACTTCGTCGAGGTCGTGGCGGAGAACCTGCACGTGGAGCACCTGCCGGAGTCGGTCGTGCTGCTGCGCGAACGGGGTGTGCCGGTGCTGCCGCACGCGGTGTCGCTGTCGCTGGGCAGCGCGGACCCCGTGGACGTGCACCGGGTCGAGCACCTCGGCGCGGTCGCGGAGGCGCTGGGGGCGCCGCTGGTGAGCGACCACGTGTGCTTCGTCCGCGCGGGCGGGCTGGACTCCGGGCACCTCATGCCGGTGCCGCGCACGCGTGACGCGCTGGACGTGCTGGTGGCCAACGTGAAGACCGCGCAGGCGAACCTGCCCGTGCCGCTGGCGCTGGAGAACATCGCCGCGCTGCTGGAGTGGCCGGACGGCGAGCTGACCGAGGGCCAGTTCCTGGCGGAACTGGTGGAGCGGACGGACTGCCACCTGCTGATCGACGTGGCGAACCTGCACGCGAACGCCCGCAACCTCGGCACGGACCCGAACCGGTTCCTCGACGAGATCCCGTTGGAGCGCCTGGCGTACGTGCACGTTGCGGGCGGGGTGGAGCACGACGGCGTCTACCACGACACCCACGCGCACGCGGTGCGGCCGGAGGTGCTGGAGCTGCTGGGCGAGCTGCGGTCCCGAGTGGACCCGCCGGGCGTCCTGCTGGAGCGCGACGACAACTACCCGTCGGACAGCGAACTGGCGCGCGAGCTGGCGGCGATCCGCGAGGTGCTGGCGAGGCACGCATGACCGACGGGGCGCGGGAACGGCTGGCGGAAGCGCAGTCGGAGCTGTTGACCGCGCTGCTCGCGGGCGGCCCGTCGCCCGCCGGGTTCGACGAACGCCTGCTGCGGGTGGAGGCGCGGTCGCTGCTGGCCAAGCGGCGCGGCATCGTGGCGATGCTCGGGCCCGAGGTCGTCGACGCGCTCGGGGACCGGTTCCGGCCGCTGTTCGACGAGTACGCGCTGGCGCATCCACGGGTGGCGGGGAGTCGGGCTCGCGAGGACACCGCCGACTTCGCCAAGTGGGCCCAGGAGCGGGGAGCCCTGCCGCAGCCCGAAAAACGCCGCTGGTGGCAGCGGAAAGCAACCTGACCGGTCCCCCGTTCCGTCCGTGGCGCATGAGGATCCTCGCCGTCGTCGTCTGCCTGCTGGCCTTGACCGGGTGCTCCGAGCCGAGGGCCTGCACGCTCATCGCCGCGCGGGCCGGGATCAGCCTGGCGATCGCGTTGCCCTCGGTGACGTCGGCGGCGCTGGAGGCCTGCTGGGACGGCACCTGCGTCAAGCCCAGCACGGTCCTCTCCCCCGCGACCACGAACGGGCCGGAGACGTGCAGCGGCACCGGGCCCGACGCGGTGTGCGGGGTGCCCGCCCTGCCCGCGCCGGGGCTCACCGGGTTCGCGGACCTCACCACCCTGCCCGCGAAGGCCGTCACGGTGAAGCTGACGCTGACGGACGCCGCGGGGGCGGTGCTGCTCGACGAGACCGTGACCGTGACGCCGGAACTGGTCCACCCCAACGGTGAGGGCTGTGGCGGGGAAGCCGCTCAGGCGGGCCTCGAGGTGTCGGCGGCGGGGGTGGTCACCGAGCGCGGGTGACCACGGAGCGTGTCCGATTTGTCGGGGAACTTCGCTCGTTGGGCGGGCCCCTTCCCCGTTCGCCGTCGCTAGGTTCGAGGTGTCGGGGGGAATTTCGTCACTTTCGGTACACCGCTGCCGCCGTCTGCTCGGCGCCTCCCGGCAGCGCGCCCACCTCGGGCGCGCACGCCCCAGGGGGAGGTAGCAGGGTGTCATCGACACGACGGCACGGCACGCGGTTGGGCGCGTCCGTGCTCGCTCTCGGTCTGGTCGGCGGCTTCGCGTCGTCGGCCACGGCCGCGCCGGAACCGGCAGCGGGCGCGGTGCCCGTCACGGCGGGTTCCGTCACGCTGATCACCGGTGACCGGGTGGTGGTCGCGGGCGAGGCGGTCATCTCGGTCGTCCCCGGCCCGGACCGCGGCGGGCTCTCGTTCTCCCGGTTCGCCGCGCTGGGCCACCAGTACGTCGTCCCGGAGGACGCGCAACCGCTGGTGGCGTCCGGGAAGCTGGACCGCAGGCTGTTCGACGTCACGGAACTGGTCGCCTCGCGCTACGACGACGCGCACCGCGACTCGCTGCCGCTGATCGTCACGCCCGAGCCGGGCCGGTCCGTCACCGGGCTCGCCAGGACCGGCGACCTGCCGAGCGTCGGCTCGTTCGCCGCGCGCACGGGCAAGGCGACGGCCGCGGAGTCGTGGCGGGCGTTGACCGCCGCGCCGGACTCCTACCGCCGCATCTGGTTGGACGGCCTGCGGCAGCCCACGTTGGACAAGAGCGTGCCGCAGATCGGCGCGCCGGACGCGTGGAAAGCCGGTTACACCGGGACGGGCGTGAAGGTCGCCGTCCTGGACACCGGCGTGGACGCCCAGCACCCGGACCTCGCTGGGCGGGAACTGGTGGAGAAGAACTTCACCGAGGACCCGGACAACACCGACCTGGTCGGGCACGGCACGCACGTCGCGGCCACGATCGCGAGTGTCGACGCCAAGTACCGCGGTGTCGCGCCGGACGCGAAGATCCTCGACGGCAAGGTGTGCGTGACCTACGGGTGCGCCGAGTCGTGGATCCTCGACGGGATGACGTGGGCGGCCGAGCAGGGTGCCGACGTGGTCAACCTGAGTCTCGGCGGCAGCGACGGGCCGGAGGTCGACCCGCTCGAAGCGGCCGTCAACACGTTGTCCGCCCAGTACGGGACGCTGTTCGTGATCGCGGCGGGCAACTCCGGCGGCACGGAGACCGTGGGCTCCCCCGGCAGTGCGGACGCGGCGCTGACGGTGGGCGCGGTGGACCGAGAGGACAAGATCGCGTCGTTCTCCAGCCGCGGCCCACGGACGGGCGATGGCGCGGTCAAGCCGGACATCACCGCGCCGGGCGTGGACATCGTGGCCGCGAAGTCGTCCACGGGCTCGATCGGCACGCCCGTGGGCGAGAACCACGTGGCGCTGTCGGGCACGTCGATGGCGACCCCGCACGTCGCGGGCGCGGCGGCGTTGATCAAGCAGCAGCACCCGGCGTGGACCGGCGCGCAGGTCAAGGCGGCGCTGGTCGCGTCGGCGAAGCCGACCGCCGGGCTGACGGCGTACGACCAGGGCGCGGGGCGGGTCGACCTGACCAGGGCGATCACCCAGTCCGTGACGGCCGAGCCGGTCAGCGTCGGTCTGGGCTCGCAGGAGTGGCCGCACGAGGACGACAAGCCGGTCACCAAGGAGATCACCTACCGCAACGCGGGAGCGGCGGCCGTGACGCTGGCCGTCTCGGTCGACGGGACCGGCCCCGACGGCAAGCCCGCGGGCCTGTTCTCGGTCAGCCCGGCCGAGGTCACCGTCCCCGCGGGTGGCGAGGCGAAGGTCTCGGTCACCGGCGACACCAGGATCGGCACGCTCGACGGCGGCTACTCCGGCACGGTCGTGGCCACGGCGGGCACGACCGCCGTCCGCACGCCCGTCGGCGTCGTCCGCGAGGTCGAGAGCCACACGCTGACGCTGGACTTCACCGACGCCGACGGGAAGCCTTCAGCCGAGAACTCGGCGTTCCTGCTGGGCCTGGACTCCGGTCGGGCCTTCTTCCTGTCCTCGCCCGAGGGCAAGGCCACGCTCAAGCTGCCCGTGGGCCGGTACTTCGCCGACGCCAGCATCCGGACCGGCACGCGGATCGCCGTCCTGCCCTACCCGAAGCTGGACCTGACCGCGGACACCACCGTCGCCGTCGACGCCCGGCTCGCCAAACCGGTCTCGCTCACCGTGCCCGACCCGAAGGCGACGGCGATCGGCAGCACGCTGACCGTCAGCCTGCGGTACGGGCAGGGCGGGATCACGTCCCTGTCGCTGTTCCCCGGCGCGTTCGACGGGATCTCGACCGCCCACCTCGGGCCGGACGCGGGCCACGCCCTCACCGTGGGCATCAGCACGGACTGGCGGGCCGAGCCGGTCGGCGACGCTCCCGCCACCTACCGGTACGCCACCTCGCTCACCGGGAAGATGCCCACCGGGTACGTCCGCGCGCTCGCGAAGAAGGACTTCGCCGAGGTGCGGACCCGGATCGGGCCGAGCCCCGAGGGCCGCGAGGCCGTGCACGGCTTCATGGGCGTGGACTCGACCGGCGCGGGCGGCACGTGGCTGGTCGCCGTGCCCGCGCCCGGCACCGTGATCGACTTCCTCGCGGGCGACGGCGTCCAGTGGGCGACGACGTTCACCCAGACGTCGGGCACGGGGCCCGCGCGGCGGTTCGAGACCGACCTGTTCGGGACGGCGCGCTCTTACCCGCCCGGCCGGACCTACCGGGAGACGCTCAACACCGCGGTGTTCGGCCCGACGCTGAACGCCCGCTACTCCGCGGTGTCCCGACGGGAGAACGTCATCCGGGTCAACGTCCCGCTGTTCGGCGACGGCGCCGACACCCCCGGCTCCTCGCTGACCGACACGGCGACCACGACCCTGTTCCGCGACGGCGTTCAGGTCGGTCAGGAGGCCCGTCCGGGGTCGGGGCAGTTCACCGTCCCCGCGGCGGCGGGCTCGTACCGGCTGGAGACCGAGGCCACCCGCAGCGGTGTCTCGGAGGTCAGCACGAAGGTCAGCGCCGCGTGGACGTTCCGCTCCGCGGCCAAGGACGTCGAGGAGCAGCGGGTGCCGCTGTCGGTGATCCGCTTCCAGCCGAGGCTGGACGACCTCAACGCCGCGCCTGCCGGGCGGCTGCTGCGCGTCCCGCTCGTGGTGAGGCAGAACCCCGACGCGGCCAACGGCCAGGTCCGGCGGATCCAGGTCGACGCGTCGTTCGACGACGGGAAGACGTGGCGGCGCGTGCCGGTCGTGGGCGACTCGGCGCTCGTGCTGAACGGGAAGGCCGGGTTCGCGTCCCTGCGGGCCAAGGCGACCGACAGCAGGGGGAACACGTCCGAGGTCACGGTGATCCGCGCTTACAAGATCGCCGGGAAGTAGCCCGACGGGCCCGTGGCGCGCACCGCGCCACGGGCCCGCTCGCGGTCAGGGCAGGGAGATGACCAGCTCGGACGCGGGCACGCGGGTCCCGGTGTAGAACGGGACCTCCTCGCGCACGTGCAGCCGGGCCTCGGTGCCGCGCAGGTGGCGCATCAGGTCGACGATCCGGTGCAGCTCGTCCGCCTCGAACGCGAGCATCCACTCGTAGTCGCCGAGCGCGAACGACGACACGGTGTTGGCGCGCACGTCCGGGTAGTCCCGCGCCTCCTTGCCGTGGTCGGCCAGCATCTTGCGCCGGTCGGTCTCGGGCAGCAGGTACCACTCGTAGGAGCGCACGAACGGGTACACGCAGACGTACTTGCGGGCCTCTTCACCGGCGAGGAACGCCGGGATGTGGCTGCGGTTGAACTCGGCGGGCCGGTGCAGCGCCACCTGGCTCCACACGGACGCGGACACGCGGCCCACGGCGGTGCGGCGGAAACCCTGGTACGCGGCCTGGAGCTGCTCGATCTCCTCGGCGTGCCACCAGATCATGTAGTCCGCGTCGGCGCGCAGGCCCGACACGTCGTAGACGCCGCGCACGACGACGCCCTTGCCTTCCAGGGCGTCCAGGTACTCCTGCGCCTCGGTGGCCGCGGAACCGCGGTCGTCGGGGAGACGACCGGGTTCGACGCGGAACACCGACCACATGGTGTAGCGGATGGTGTCGTTGAGTTCGGTGTAGTCCAGGCGGGCCATGGGCCCATCTTCTCACCGTCGGACGCGGCCCAGGAGGTGGGCGGCGACACGTGCGGCGGCGGCGTCGGCGGTCGCGATGCACGCGGGCACCCCCACGCCGTGCAGGGACGCGCCCGCCACGGCGACACCGGGGAGTTCGCCCACCGCCTGCTCGATGCCGGACACCAGGTCGAGGTGGCCGACGCCGTACTGCGGCAGGCCGCCGCCCCAGCGCGTGACGACCGTGTCGATCGGCGTGGCGGTGATGCCGGTCAGCTCGGCGAGGTCGGCCCGGACGACCTTGACCAGGTCCGCGTCCGACCGTTGCAGCAGGGCGGTCTGGCCGAACCGGCCGACCGAGCCGCGCACCAGCAGCGGCCCGTCGTCGAGGTGCTCCCACTTGCGGCTGGAGAACGTGAAGGCCTTGGCGGTGAACGGGGTCGTGTCCGCGTACCGCTCGCCCTCGGCGATCAGCACGCCGGAGCGCTCGGGGAGTTCCGTGCCCGGCGGCAGCGCCATCGCGACCACGGCCATCGACGCCACGTCGATCTCCGCGTACCGCTTCGCGGCGGCCGGGGCCACGTCCGCGAGCAGCTTGCGGGCCGAGGGCGCGGGCACGGCGAGCACGATGCCGTCGACGTCCAGGTACTCCGGCGTCGAGGCGGACCCGATCTCCAGCCGCCAGCCGACGTCCCGCCAGCTCAACGCCCGCACCGGCAGTCCGAGCCGAGTCTCGACGGCGGCGGCCTTCGCCAGCGCGTCCGTCAGGTCCGACAGCCCGCCGGACAGCGTCCCGAACACCGGCGGCCGCTTGGCGCGTGCCTGCGGCGGCGCGGGCATCGTCGTCGCGGCGGCGGCCAGCAGCGACCCGATGCCGGAGTCCAGCGCCGTGGCGAGCTGCGGCATGGTCGCCCGCAGCCCCAACGACTTCACGCTGCCCGCGTACACGCCGCCGAGCAGCGGCCCGACCAGCCGGGCCCCGACCTCGGGCCCGAACCGCTCGTGCAGCAGCGTCCCCACGGCCACGTCCGCGCCGTCCAGGTGGATCGGCGGCAGCGACGGTTCCTCGGCGACCCGCCGGAACCCCTCGTCGGACAGCACCGACCGCACGGCCTCCGCGGACGCGGGCACGCCCAGCAGCGTGTGCGCCGGGATCGGCCGCGCGTGCCCGCCCGCGCGGATCGTCGAGGCCATCCCGGTCGGGTGCACCACGGACGCGGAGATGCCCAGTTCCAGGATCAGCTCGGCCGCCTCGGGCCTGCGGACCAGGAACGCCTCGGTGCCCACGTCGTACGCGCGGCCCGCCAGCTCGACCGTGCGCAGCTTGCCGCCGAGCCGGTCGGACTGCTCGACGACCGTGATGACGGCCGTCGGCCCGAGCAGCTTGCGCAGGCGGTGCGCCGCGGCGAGACCGGAGACACCGCCCCCGATCACCGCGACGTGGAGTGGTCTCATCCGGCGGCGTGCACCAGCTCGACCGCCTTGGTGATCATCTCCGGGTCGGTGTCCGGCAGCACGCCGTGCCCGAGGTTGAAGATGTGCCCGGCCGCGGCCTTGCCCTCGCCGACGATCCGCTCGACCTCGCGCTTGAGCGCCGGAACGCCCGCGAACAGCAGCGCCGGGTCCAGGTTGCCCTGCACAACAGGCACGGGCAGCTCGGGCGCGGCGGCCCGCAGCCGTCGCACGGCCTCGTCCAGCGGGATCCGCCAGTCGACGCCCACGACGTCCGCTCCCGCTTCGCGCATCGCGGGCAGCAGCTCACCCGTGCCCACGCCGAAGTGAATGCGCGGCACGCCGGAGATCGCCGAGAGGACACGGGTCGAGTGCGGCAGCACGAACTCGCGGTAGTCGCGCTCGGACAGCGCGCCCGCCCACGAGTCGAACAGCTGCACCGCCGACACGCCTGCCTCGACCTGCGCCACGAGGAACGCCGTGGTCAGGTCGGCGATCTTACCGAGCAGCGCGTGCCACAGCTCGGGGTTGCCGTGCATGAGCGCCTTGGTCTTCTCGTGGTTGCGGCTCGGGCCGCCTTCCACGAGGTAGGACGCCAGCGTGAACGGGGCCCCGGCGAACCCGATCAACGGCACGCCGCCCAGTTCCTTGAGCAGCAACCCGATCGCGTCCAGCACCGGCTGCACCTGCTCGGTGCGCAGTTCCGGCAGCGCGGCCACGTCGGCGGCCGTCCGCACGGGGTTCGCCACGACGGGCCCGGTGCCCGGCACGATGTCCAGGTCGACCCCGGCGGCTTTCAGCGGCACCACGATGTCGCTGAACAGGATCGCCGCGTCCACGTCGTGCCTGCGGACCGGCTGCATCGTGATCTCGCAGACCATGTCCGGGTCGAGGCACGCGTCGAGCATCGCGGTGCCTTCGCGCAGCTTCCGGTACTCCGGCAGCGATCGGCCCGCTTGGCGCATGAACCAGACCGGCGTGCGGGACGGCGTGCCACCGCGCGCGGCGACCAGCAGCGGGGCTTCGGAGAGTTGGGAGTTCGTCATCCCCACCATCGTCCCACGGCACGGGAAAGCGCTTCGGCACTGGTGCCACCCGCTCGGCGTGCCGCCCGCGAACGGCGGCCGGTTTGGGCATACAGTCGGCGACGTGACCGGAATCGCGGCGGAGCCCGAGCTGTTCCGGCGGGCGGTGGCAACGCTCAAGTCGGTGCAGACCCGACCAGAGCTGGAACTGACCGAAGTGCGCCCGCCGCAACGCCTGGCACCTTGGGCGTACGCACTGACCGCCGAGGTGACCGGCCCCAACGACGAACTCTCGACAGGCCGCCTGGTCCTCCTCCACGACCCGGACGGCAACGAGGCCTGGGCAGGCGTCTTCCGCCTGGTCGCCTACGTCCGCGTAGAACTCGACGCCGAGTTGGCTGCCGATCCTCTGCTGCCCGAGGTGGGCTGGTCGTGGCTGGCTGAGGCCCTGGAGGTCTCCGGCGCGTCTTTCATCGCGCTCGGCGGCACTGTCACGCAGACTTCGTCGGCCCGTTTCGGCGACATCTCTGGGCCTGCGCGGACGGATGACCTGGAGTTGCGGGCTTCTTGGACGGCCCAGGACGCTGAACTGGCGGCTCACGGGGTGGCGTTCTTCGACCTGATGGCGACGGCGGTGGGGTTGCCGCCGGTGGGTGTCACCTTGTTCGGGCAGCGGGCTGGGTCCTAGCGTTTCTTGCGGCTTCGGGTTCCGGCCTGGCCGGGTCGGCGGCCGCCGGTTCCAGCTTGCCTACTTGGTGGCTGCGGTTTCCAGCGTGCTGTGTCCGATTTGATTTGGGGCCCCTAGATTTGCCCCTTGATCGGGCCAAAAGGCAGTGCCCCAAAGCCCTGCCCGATCTCCA
>NZ_JBHYHC010000097.1:0-34230 GCF_042738955.1 Umezawaea sp. NPDC059074 | reverse complement strand
CCGCCCGGGCCCTCTTTTTTTTTTTAAACCCCCCCCCCCCCCCCCCCACCGGCCCCCGTTGTGGGGGGGTTGGGCGGGGGCCCGCCCAATGGGCGGCTCTGGGCGCCCCCCACGGCTCTTCTCGGCGTCTGTGACGCGTGACCTGTTACGTGTCACAGACGTCACGGCGGACTGTTTGCGCTGCTAGCTACGGTTTTCGACCCTGTCACAGCGGGCTATGTGATGTGACAGGGCGGGGACAGGTCGTGACGGGTCAGCGCGTTGACCACAGGCGTCATGAGGTGTGGCAACGGCGCGGCGCTGGTCCAGAGTCTGGCGAGGCAGGATGACGTGTCAGTCACGGCGACAGGAACTCGTACATCTTCAAGCCCAGACCGGTCACCGCCGTGAACGCCGCGCCGGCGGTCACCAAGGTGACCAGCGGAGAAGCATTCAACAGGTAAAACACTGCTCCGATAACGACCGCGCCCAAGACTGCGCCCAACAGGACGATGGCCAGCCAGGTGCCTCGGTGCACTTGTGGGGTGCTCATGATCGGACCTCCTTCAGGGTTCTCGAAGCCTTAGCGGGGCTCCTCTGCCGTTCCGCCGAAAGCATCCCTGAAGGTAAAGGTGCAGGTCAAAGGTAGTATGTGGTGATTGTGCAGTGGCGAAAAAGCGTTCTTAGATGAGTGAAACAGCCCTTGTAGCCCAGAGGTTGCACTTGTGTGAAGCTGTGACATAGCGTCAGTGCGGTGAAGGAAGGGACAACCGGTTGACCCCCCGACCCCCCGACCCCCGTACCCCCTCGTTTCTCCTGTACTGACGTATTGATCATGAAATGGTGTTGATCATGAAGCAGTCCACCTCGCTCGGCCGAGCGCACCCGACCCAAGCCCAGCGGGAGGAGGGGACGGACTTGCTGCGCAAAAGCGTGACGAAGTCCAAGCGCAAGGAACAGGTGCCTTTCGCAAAGGATTTCTTGCGTACCAGCGACTGTGCGCCGCCTCTGGCTCGGCTGATTCAAGGTGGGAGAGGCGGTGAAGTCAGGTTGAAGCTATTCCTGACGATCACGATGATGGCCACCAGCAGTCCTTACGACATCGGCAGGCCACCTACACCTGACTCTTGGGCGCGGAGGCTGGCGGTGACCGGGGCGCAGCCCGCTCGACGCGTCGCGGACTCCCTGCGGTGGCTGCACAAGGAGGGTTTCATCCGGCTCACCCCCAGGAAGGGGGCAACCCCTCAGATCACCTTGCTCACCCCGCAGCCATCTGGCGTTCCTAGTGAGGAGTACACCCGTCCAGTCGGGCGGTACATCAGCCTGCCCTTGGGGCTATGGACTAATGGATGGATCATCGACATGCCCGCCACGTCGCTGGTGCTGATGATGGTGATCCGCGACGTGCAACAGGCTAGAGACGCTTTTCGTTACGTCCCGTCTGATGAACGCGCCATGTACGGACTGTCCGCCGACACCTGGACACGCGCTCGGAACGACCTCCAACGAAGGGATCTGCTGGAGGTCAAGCGCGTTCCTCAAGGGGGTGAGTTCGACTACCGCAGGATGCGCAACCTGTACCGAGTCCGTCTGGAACAACTCGGGTCCCCCTCCCTCGCCGACCACCAACTCCCTCCCGAGTCCGCCATCAGCCACATTGAGACAGACGACGAGTAACCCGGCAGCGTATTCACGACGCAGAGGGTGCGCCGTGCCATGCAGACTCGTTCGTCTAGTGGCTATCTGTGGCTGCACTTCTTGAGGTCTTCGCAGCCGTTCGAATGTTGGCCACCAGGTAGCCCCTGACCTGCCTCACGCCGTCATCCGTGGTGATCCGTTCCCGCGTTGGCCTGCATCCAAGGTCGCCCATCTGACGGCCGAATGTGGTTGGCTCGACACCGAGCGCGTCAACCAGTTCCGCCGTCGGCACGAACTCCCTGCCGTTGAGTTCATCGCTGAGGTAGTCGACAACAGACGCGAGCGGTTCGGGCAACTCCTCTGGAGCGCTCGGCTCGATGGCGGCTGACGTTCCTTCTCCGATGGCTTTGGCGACAGCAGCGTGATCGAGCACCGGGCGTGTGTCCTGTCCGGCCGCGTACCCGGTCAGCGTCCGCTCTGCTTCCCGCAGGGCTCGGCCCTGCTGGCAGATGGTCCGCCAATCCTCGTTGGGCATGTAGAACGTCCGGACCGTCATCGCGAGCACGTCCGCTCCTGCCTCGGTCTCCCCGTCCGGCCGCAGGATGCCCACACCCTTGTGAGAGGCGAGCAGTCGGCTGCTGTCGTAGCCACGAGTGTTCATCTGCTCGCCTAGAACGATGTTGCTGTCCCGCCAGTCCATCACCCGCAGCGCGAAACGTGACCCGAGCACCGCCCGCAGGTTCGACGGAATGGTCTTGCTGTCGGGCCGCTGAGTCGCCAACACCAGCACGATCCCCGCCGCTGGCCCCTTGCGAGCAAGCCACGTCAGCAACTCCCCGACATACTCACCCGCCGTGAGCTTCTTCCCCTCCACCTCAACGGGCGTGCGGTTCTCCAACGGCACCTGCACCTCATCGATGAAGATCGCCGTAATGGGCATGTCCAACACCGGGTCACGGGACATGTCCGGCGTGATCTTCGACTCCGGACACACCAGATCGTCAAGATCCTGCATCCGCCGATACCGACCCTGCACCTCACTGACCAGTTCCACGAGCCAATCCACGAGCGTCAACACGTGCTCGGACTCGTCACCGGACATGAACCGGTGCGCCACCTGCGCCGCCGCGTACCAGTCCTTCCCCGACTTGAAGTCGGCCACATACAACCGCGTGTGCGGGTCCAGAATCAGGCCCGCCGCTGCCAACCGTGCCGCGAAAGTCTTGCCCTGCCTGGGAATCGCACCGACAAGCAACGACGTCCACACCAACGGCAGATCAATCCGCCGGTCCCGCGCGTCCCTCCCGAACGGCGCCGGACGCCACGCGTCCCACCGCGCCACCCCGAGCAACGGCGTCCGCACCGGAGGCGACGCGTACGGGTCCACGTCGGCAACCCACATCGACACCCGACCCGCGTGCCCACCGTTGCCCCGTACCCGCTCCACGATCAACTGCACCTCATCGACCGCGAGCGCCGACGCCAGAGCCTCCCGATTCTTGATCACATCACCCGCCTTGCGCGTGGCAGGCAGATCCACGGTGATGGCCCACCCGTCACCGACTCGGGTAGCCCGCTCGACCAGCCGCAGCGACTCGTCCTTCCCGATCAGCTTCGCGTCCCGGAACGCGTCCACGAGCACCTGCGGGTCCATCGTCCACGTCAGGGTGCGCGGACCGGCCAACACGGGCTTGCGCCCAGGGCTGCCGTCCTTGCGTCTGCCGAGCACCGCCAGGCCCACGGACACCACCGCTCCGATGATCCACAAAGCCCGATTTCCGTAGATCAAATCAAGCACCGCGAGCGTCACCGCGGACCCGCCAACGACAGCCGCGGTGACCTTCCAACGGAACAAAGTCAGCGCCCGAATGTCGGTGAACTTGTCCGCCAACTTCTCTGACTGCTCAGCCGCTTCCCGGTAGTCAGACACCCTCACCCACTGCCGCCACCACCGCGCAGCGACCACCAGACCGCGCACCACGGCACCGACGAACCGCCACGGCGATCGCAGCAACCACACCACAAGATCCCTCACGGCCTGCACCACCAACCGCCGCGACTTGAGCACAGCGGGCACCCGTGGTGAACGCCGCCACCAACTCGTGAACCGCTGCCGCCACGACCCGCGACGAACGTTCGGTCCGTAGTCGACAAGCTCACCGTCAAGCACGGGGGAGACGTCCACGAGTTCACGACCACCCGCAGGCACCGGGAGGGACCCGTTCACGACGTCATCGGGTTCACTCATCGTTCGTCACCCCCGCCGACCTCATCCGCGAGTGCAGCGGCCAACCGCGACGACAGCCCACGCGAACACCCGGTGACCTCACGTACCCACGAGGGGCTCACGACGACGTCAGGTGTCCACGCTTCGCTTGCCACTGCGACGTACTCGGCGAACGTGACACGGCCACCGGAGCGCTTCCGCCGCGCTGGCCGTCGCTCTGCCATCTCGTGAACGGGCGCACCGGCGTTCACGACCGGTCGTTGATCCGCTTCCGTGAACGCTGCGGCCACGGCCTCCGTGAGCTTGTCCCGCAGATCCGTCACGGCCTCCGCCGCCACGAACACCACCAACGGCGGCACCGAGTGCAGAACGATCCCCGACCACGACCCCGCCGCGAACGATGCCCATGTGTTCATGACATAGGTGGCCGCGAGCGTGAACCACTTCGCCCGCCGCACCCACGGTCCCGTCCGCACCCGGTAGCGAGCCGTCACCTGCTCCGCCCGCAGAATCGCGAGCAGCACCAGCGACACCGTCGGATCCAGCAGCCACGCCGCCAACCACGGCAACGACCAGGCCGCCGACCCCGCAGCGGCAAACCCCTGAACATTGGTCATCGTGAACGCCAACCCGAGCACGATCCCGGCCCAACACAACCGGTCCACCTGAGCCCGCACCCGCTCCACCCGCAGCGCGACCACGTCCGGCCGAGCTTGGTGCGCCCGCATCTCCGCCGCCTCGACCGCTTCCCGCGCGAGTCGACCCGCCTGATCATCGGTGGGGGTGGCGGGTGGCCGCCCGAAGGCGACCACCCTTCCCCCACCTCGCGAACCTGGGGTGAGCATCACCGATCACCCCTCCGACGCGGACCGTCCACACCGGTCACCGTCAACGCCCGAGTCAGCGTGTACGAGGCGAACAGTGCCGGCAGCCCCAACACCACGAGCAGCAACGTGGTGTTGCCGGGGTGGGTGATGACGAGCCACTGCACACCCACGATGCCCCCGGCCGTCACCAGCACCCGACCGGTCAGCGACAACAGCCGAGCACTGGCCTGCGCCGCACCCTTGGCCGCTTTCGCCTTACGGGCACCGGAACGCCAGACGATCAGCAGCAACAGCACCACGCCCAGACCGGCGAGCAGTTGCGTAGGCGTCAGGTTGATCGTCATGACACCTGCCCTCCGTCCCGGCCTCGCCGCTGACGACGAGCGAGCCACACGGGGTACACGGCGCGACGGTCTTCGTCGCACAGCGCGCCCCACACACCCACCGTCTGATCACCTGCGGTGCGGAATTCCAGTTCCAGGCACTCCCGCCGCACCGGACACCCCGCGCAGATCCGCGCGGCCAACTCCCGATCGGACAGGTACTCGCCCTGCCACTCCGGTTCCTCACCGTTCTCGACCAGCCACATGCACCGGCCATCCCGCGTGACGATCTCCAACAACACGTCATCCGGAACATCGGCGTAGCGGTCCAGTTCGGCCGCGATCACCTCGAAGTAGTCATCCGGGTTCACCACGACGCACCCCCGGACAGACGCTCGATCTCCCGCACCGTCCGACGCTCAGCCGCCACCTGCGCCACGTCCACGACCCCACCGGACTCAGCGGCCTGACGGGCCAGCTCCTCCACCGCACGAGCGGGCACCACGTACCGGGTGCGCAGCCGAACAGCGGGGAACGCGTCTTCTCGAATCGCCCGGTACACCGTCGCCGCGTCCACTCGCATGATCCGCGCGGCTTCGGCGACCGTGTAGAACAAGGGCGTCCGGCCACCGGCTGGCTCTGTACTTGTGCTCATTACGTGTGCCTCCGAACGGCTGATTTCTCAGCCATATTCGCCAACTTCAGCTTTGATTCGTGCCCAAATGCCGCTGACATCAGCTTTTGCCTCGGCCTTTGTCGAAGTCGCGCGCTAACGTCGGCGCTGAGGCGGAGCACGGAGGCGTACGTGAAAGAGGATTGGTCGGCGGTCGCGGAGGCACTCAACAGCCGCACCGTTGAACTGGCTTTGAAGCAAAAGGAACTCGCCGAAAAGTCCGGCGTATCCCTGGCGATAGTCCGCGAGATGCAACAGGGCCGAATCCAACGCCGGCGAAACCCGCGCACCTTGGAAGCCCTGTCGATCGCCCTCGACTGGCACCCGCAACACCTGATTGCCGTGCTGCAAGGACAAATCCCGCCCAATGCGGACCCGCAGACTCCGCAGGACGACAACCCGCTGGTCCCGCTGCTGAACACGATCATTCGGGAAATCCGGGGCTTGCGGGCACAGGTCGGAGCACTCAGCTCCAGACTCGATGAGGAGTCCAAGAAGAGAGAACCGTGAGAACCGATTAGCTGGGGTGTTCGGCGTCGCTGTCATGGGAACAGCAGACAGTCGAGAAGGGGGTCAAAGTAATTGTCAGCGCCTAACAGGGACCCTGTTAGGTCGAGTTAAGTTCGCAGGTCACGGCCTCAGGGGACGGGGGAGAACGTGGCACGACGAAAGCAAGGGGACCGGCCTCTCACACGCCTGCAAGCCGTGCGAGAGGAGACCGGACACACTCAAGACCAGGTGGTGCGCTTCTTCGTGAAGCGGGCACCGAGGGCAGGCGTGACAGTAGCCAGCGCATCGGCTCTGTCCGTGATGCTCTCCCGCTGGGAGAACGGCCATGTAGACGTCACAGACCTGGGCTACCGCCAACTTTTCCGAGAGTTCTACGGCCGAACAAACGAGGAACTAGGCTTCCCCGCGGACGTCGAGAACGATGGAATCGAAGAACTCCGGGACCGCCTCTTAGTAGCTCGCAGCATCGATCACAGCACCTTGGAACTCTTCCAAAGCCAAATCAACAACCTGCGCAACTCGGATCAACACTTCGGCGCAATCGAAATCCTCGACCAGCTCAACAACCTGGTACGCCAAATCGAAAGCGTCCGCACCTTCAGCGTGAGCGCCATGCACCGCGAACGCTTGGCAGCAATCCTCACGGACGCCCGAACCCTCGCAGGCTGGACAGCCTTGGACCGTGGCTCCCAACTACAGGCATGGCAGTACCACGAGGACGCCAAGGTATCGGCGCGCGAAGCCGATTCGCCGTACCTACTAGCCCACGCAACCGCTCAACAAGCCGTGATCCTCTTGGACATCGGCGAACCGGCAGCAGCCGTCGAACTCCTTGAACACGCCCGCTACGTAGCGGAAAACCGCGCCCCGTCCCTACTCCGCACCTGGCTAGCCGCAGCCCACGGCGAAGGCCTAGCAGCGGCAGGCCGCCACGACGAGTCCTTACAAGCCTTCGACCAGGCCCACGCCCTGATGCCGTCAGACCCCATCGACCCACAGATGCCGTTCCTGCTACTCAACGACGGCCACCTAAGCCGCTGGCGCGGCAACGCACTCCTACGCCTAGGCAACCAAGACGCAATCAACAGCCTTGAGGCGGCAGCACGGGAACTCGACTCGTCCCCGCGCGCCGCCGTCAGAGGCCAACTCAGCATGTACGTGGATCTAGCTTTCGCCTACGCCGCCGCAGGCGACACGAGAGGAGCAGTCGACTACGCGCGCAAAGCACGCCAACTAGCTACCCGCATCGGCTCCGACCGCCAACGACAGCGCCTATCCACGCTGGTGCTACCCGACTTCGGTCGTACCGGTATTGCGTGAGGCTAGGTAGAACAGCAATGGGACGATCGCGCCCGACCCCAGTACTTCGCCGCGCTTGATCAAGCCCAACATCCGATCAATGGGAATCCACTCGATCCGCGCAGCCTCTTCGCCGTCGGTGGGCTCGCCAACCTTCTCAGCGGTCCGCCAGATGTAGGCATTTACGGGGGCATCGACCATGCCGGGTAGCGGTTGGAATGTGGCAATGTGCTCAGGCTCGCCAATTGGTCGCCACCCTGTTTCTTCTTCCGCTTCACGTGCGGCAGTCTCGGCGGGATGTTCGCCTGGTTCCACAAGCCCGCCAATGAGCTCATAACCCCACTGATCGACAGCGAATCTATATCGCCAGAGTGTTAGCACTTCATCGTGTTCGTTGAGGAGTAGCGCAACTGCTACGTGATGTAGTTTTACGACATGATGCTCAAACCTGCTGCCATCGGGAGGCTCTACGTCGACGAGGTTGAGTTTGATCCACTGATTATCGTAGATGGTCCGCTCGCCATGAACTCTCCACCGCAAGCTATCTGGATACTCCGTCACCGATCTAGCTTACGCAGTTGCGGCAGCATTGCGCCAGCCTCTTGGTAGTAACGTCTGATTCAGGGCAGTGTGCTCGGAGCGCCGCGTTAATGGGGTAGAAGTAGATGGGGAAACCGGTTTGCTGGCATGGAGGGAGTGCTCTAAGATGTCGTAATTCATGATTGAGGATTGCGGGAGGCATTCTTGCGAGTCAGGGCGGTTTATCAGTTTTACCTGGACTATACTTTGCCGCGTTCGGTCGAGGAAGGTCCTCCGTTCTCGGTTACGCTTAATCATGAAGAATTCGTAGCGCACATCTCGCCTCGGCCGATTGAGGAAAAGCTATTTCCTAGCGATGTAGATGAAAGTCTAGCTGGGATGGAAATTGAACTAGTTCCGATGGATCGACCAGACGGATCTTTTAAGCGGGTCGTGCGGGATATGTGTCTGGACAGGATTCAGGTCGTGCTAGATGCAGATATTGAACTGGATCAGGGGGATTCGTTTGAGCTTCTGCAAAAGTCTCTTCAGCGCGCAGTAGAACTTGTCAACTTTTACCTTAGTCACATTCGCGTTGTTGCCAAATCGCCCTACGTGAAACCGATTGGCCAGTTTTGGCGCCCTGATGATGGTCAGTTTTACACAAGCGTTCCTCATTCTATTATTTGGTTCAATGCGGAGGATAATTCAAAGGTTTCAGTTTTTCCAGGCGGAAACAATGCCGGATCATCATCGGGTTCTATTAGGTCGCCGGAATCTGGGTTTGTTTCTAGTTCTGCAATGATTGAAAGCATGTCGGTCCCCGGATCTCCTCCGCTAGATTTGAGCCTGCTTGTAGATGCTGAAGAGTCGATTATTTCATCAAACCTTCGAGAGGCGGTTCTATGTATGTCGAGTGCGGTTGAGATTGCCGCAAAGCGCTATCTTTCTGAATATGATGGTGGAGATATTGCGGCAGCTAGGGCAATTGTTAGAGATAGGCGGAATTCTTTTGCGAAGAGATATCTCCAAGACTTGCCAGAATTTCTTGACGGGAAATCCTTCCTGGTAGAGCACGGGGATTCATTTTCTGGCGTTGAGGATCTCTACAGGGAACGAAATAGCCTTATGCATGAAGGTAAATTTAGTGACGAATTCACGTCTCGTTGATTGATTGAAATGCAGTCCATCGTCTATTCTTGGCTGAATTCGGCGCAATGTGCGGTTAGTTGGATCCGCCTGCTTTGACTCGTGCGCGATCTACCTGGGCGGACTTCGGTGGGTGCTGTTGCTGTCCATGGATCTGTCCATGAAGCATGGCCAACACGGCTCAAGGTGTCAGCTTGTGACAACACTGAGTCGCGCAAAGTCGCAGGTGGGGCCTAGGTGTAGTGTGACCTGGGACACTCATAATCCGTCAGGTCGTGGGTTCGAACCCCACCTGCCCCACTGTCTTTGCTGGTCAGCGTACTGGGGTCGGTGGGGCTCAAGATCATCGCCCCACCTTTGCCCCACTTTATGCGGTCGACCACCTAACCGCTTCCAAGGCGTCCGCCGCCTTTCGACTGGTCACGCGGCGAGCCATGTAGACGTCCTGCGTAGTCGACACCTTCGAGTGACCGAGCTGATCCGCGATCTCCCGCGCCGTGAGCCCCGCCTCGTCGAGCAGCGTCGCCACCGATCGGCGGAACGTCCGGAAGGTGACCCACGGGTACCCGGCCCTCTTCCGGAACTCCCGCCACCGGGCGAGGGTGTTGTGCTTGTCCCGGAGCCCGCCGAGCGTGTTCGGGAAAACCGGCCCGCTCAATTCGTCCTCGGACGCCCCGAACCGCACGGCCAGCCGAGTCCGCCGTTCCCGCAGGACGACGACCAACCAACTCGACAACGGCAATGCCCGCTCGGACACGTCCGTCTTCCCGAGGTTGATGGACTGCCCCTCGCCCTTGATCCGGATGAGGCTGCCCGCCCAGTTCACCGTGCCCTCGTCGAGGTCCAGGTGGTGCCAGTGGACCGCCAGGCCTTCACCGGTCCGCTCACCGGTTCCCGCGTACCAGCGAGCCAGGTCCGGCAGGTCGTGGTGCACCGCGGCTTCGTCGGAGTCCAGCTTGGACAGCAGGTTGGCCAGCTCGTCGAACGACAGCGCCCGCGACCGGGTCTTCTTGCCACCGTCGAGCCGCTGGATGTCCCGCACCGGGTTGGACGCCATCGCGCCGTGCCGCACCGCGAGCCCGCACACCCCGGACAGGATCGTCCGCACCGTCTTGGCGGTCGACGCGCTGTGCAGTTGCTGCGCTGCCGCCACCACCTTGCCCAGCCGCGGAACGGTCAGCTCCCGGATCCGGAGATCACCGATCGCGGGCAGCACCAGGCCGTGCAAGCGGCTCTCGTACGTCTCCTTGGACGTTGGGGACCGCTTGCCCGCGTCGATAGCCCGCTGGAAGTCCTTGAGCCACACCTCGGCCGCCTCGCGAAACTTGGTGTCCGGCTTGATGCCGTCCGAGTCGACCGGCGTCGTCCGGTCCCTCAGCGCCTCCTTGAGGTTCCGGATCGCGGCGGCCTCCGTCTTGCCGAGCCGCTCCACGTCCCGCGTGACCCCGTCGTAGTCCCGGAACTTCGTCTGAGCCCGCCACCCGGTGGCCGTCCGATAGGTCCGGATCTTGCCGTAGGTGCCAAGGGGGAGCGGCTGCCGCGCCATCACGCGAGCCCCGTCGGCAACGACTCGACCCACGCCCGCACGTCCTCGGGCACGAACCGCACGTACTTTCCGACCCGCCGTCCGGGAGGCCCGTAGCCCTTGGTGCGCCACTGGTAGATGGTCTGCGCGGGAACGCCGAGGTGGTCGGCCAACTCCTTGATGCCCCAGAGCTTCGTCATGCTGCTACCTCCCTTTCGTACTTGCGTTGGCGTTGCTGACGTGTGCCCTCGGCTATCGCCGTGGCTAGCTCTCGTTCGGCGTCGGAGTCGTAACCCGAGCCCGTGTAGTGCCAGTCGTTGACGACCGTGACCGCCTCGGGGTCCAGGCCCATCCGGTCGAGGGCTTGCAGGGTGCGGAACGTCCGCCGTTCCCCGCGGATCGCGCCGAAGGTCGTGGAGTAGTGCTTGGACTTCGTCAGGAAGTGTCCGCGAAACCCGAGCATGTGAGCCCACTTCCGCAGGTTCAGCGAGGCGTATTCGGGCAGGTCACCGAGGTCCCACGCGGTCTGGATCATCCGACGGTGGTGAGCGGAGATCCGCAGGTGGTCGAGGTGGAGCTGGGACCGGATCGGCTTGTCGACCGCCTCCGACTTGCCCGTGCCCTTCGTCGCGTACTTGGCGACGTAGGCGGCCAGCCGCGACTCGCTGATCTCGCCGTCCTCCTCGACCTCGGCAGCCGACGACGGACGGATGTGACGGCAGTCCACCTGACTGCCCCAGCCGAGCCGGAGAGCAGCACCGTCCGGTCGGGCGGTGTCGAGCTGCACAGCCCGTGCTGCGGCCTGGATGCAGTGCTCCAGGAGTTCGGTCGTCGCCCACCTCGGAGTGGGGTCAGCGGCACCGTCAGGCCCGTCTACGCGGATCACCGCGTGGAAGTGGACCAGGCCGCGCCGCTGGTACTCGGCGACCTTGGCGTACGACAGCCGAGCGTGGTCCTTGAAGTCGTCGGCGCGGTAGCCCGCGGCTTGCGCCAGGGCGCGCTTGAGGTTGCGGATGAACCTGCTCCACAGCTCACCGACGTTGGCCTGCCACAGGATCGAGCCGACGTAGTCGTACGTGAGGTCGTCCACCGCGCCGCCGATGCGCGGGTCGTCCGGGTGGTGCCAGCCGCCGCACGCACAGGGGAGCGTCTTCCCGCGGCTGCTCTTGCGTCCGCTGTGGACCTTCCCGAACGACGGGGCCGTGAGGGTGGCGAACACCCGCGGCTTCTCGGTGACAGTGGTTGGGATGTCCTTGCTGCCACCGGCAAGCCCGGCGTGCATCAGGTGGTAGGCGTCCGCCGCGTACCGGTCGGAGCAGGCCACACAGACCGAGGCCCGCCGGTTGCCGCAGGGCACGAACACCTTGCCGCCATGGTGCGCCAGCACCGCGCCCGCCTGGTCGTGAACCTGCCAGGCACCGAACAGCCGGATGGGCTGAGCACAGCCGTTGATGGCGGTGACCCGCTCGCGCCAGTCGCGGTAGTCGACAGCCCGGATGCGAGCGGCAATGCGGTCTTCCAGGGTGAGCGGCACGTACAACCCTCCTTTCACTGGTCAGAGGTCAAGCGGCGACTGGTGTCAGGCGCTCAAGAAGGACCGAGCCGATGTGCTCGGTGTAGGCAGGCGGAATGGCTTGACGGGACTCACGGACGGACATCCAGTCGCTGCCCATTGCATTGGCGTAGGCACGTTCGGCTTGGTGGTTGAACGCGAGCAGCCCTCGGGGGTGGGTGCAGGGAGCGGCGAGCTGGTAGCCCCATGCCGAGGTCTTGAACGACCGATGACGTCGCACGTTCGGCCCGTGCGCAAGGCCATCTCCGTCTTGGAGGCCGAGCGGCTTGTGGACTCGGTGCGTCGCCGTGGCACGGTCGTCCGTCCACGTCCGGCGATGAAGCGCCTAGGCGTTATGCGTTACACCAAGAGCAAATGGAAGTTCGGTCTCGTGGCGTTCGCCGCCGACCTGGAAGCATCAGGCCGTGCCTGGAAGCCTGGGGACCAGACGAACACCGTCGGCAAGGTCAAGGCCGATGCGGAGATCGCCGAGGCGCTCCAGGTCGAGGAAGGCTCAACCGTCTACGAGCGAGCCCGCCTGGTGAAGGACGGCAACACCCCGACGCACACTCTCACGAGCTATTACAACCCGAGCCACGTCGAGGGAACCTCATTGGTGGATCCGAAGCCGGGTCCCGCTACGCCGGGGGGAGGTTTTGCCGTGCTCACCATGTAGGGGCTTGAGCCGGACCACATCACTGAGAGTTTCCACGCGCGGATGCCGACTCCCGACGAGGTGGCGAAGCTGGAACTCCCCGCAGGTGAGCCGGTGATGATCCTCAAGCGGCGAACCTTCACGAAGGACGACACACCGATCGAGTTCGCGCGAGGGGTGCACGCCGCGAGCCGGTTCGAGTAGTCGTACACGTTCCCGATCCCAGACTGACCGATCAGGAAGGCAAGCCGTGGCGTCCATCGAGATCCCCGCGCAGCATCGCGCCGACGTGCTTACCTTGTGGGACTACCACGACATGAAGCATCGGGTCCGCCCCATGGACGCCGCGATCGGCTTGGGAAGCCATGACATCGGCGTGGCCATCCGGGTAGCCGAGTTGTACGACACCAAGGTCGTCCCGCTGGTGGTGTTCACCGGTGCCAATGCGCCCACGACGGTCGAGCGGTTCCCGCGAGGCGAGGCAGTGCATTACCGCGAGTACGCCCTGGAGCGCGGCGTGCCTGGTGAAGCGATTGTGATCGAGACCGAGGCGACCAACACGGCCGAGAACTTCGAGTTCACGCGGAAGGTGTTGCAGGGCAGGGGGATCGAGATCCGATCGGCCGTGCTGGTCTCGAGGCCTTACCAGGAGCGCCGGGCGTACGCGACGTGCCGGAAGTTGTGGCCGGAGCTGGACATCGTGTGCACGTCTCATCGGCCACCGATAGACGAGTACGTGGCCGAGATTGGCGATGCTGACTTTGTGATCAACATGATGGTCGGCGACACCCAGAGGATGACCAAGTTCGCCGAGTACGGCTATGCCATCGCGCAGGATGTTCCGCCAATGGTGCAATCGGCGTACGAGCGTCTGATCGAAGCTGGGTACACCAAAAGGCTGCTCTAGCGAGCTGGCGGGGAATCCGTCAGGCGTTCCTTGTTCGCCAAGCGGCGCAGCCGTCGAAAGTACTGCCCGCGAAACCTACGCCGCGTGGTCTCCATTCGAACGGCGCTGGGATCAGCGGATGCCTCGTAGTAGGTGTTCTCTGCCTCGTCCAGGCCACCGTCTGACTCAACGAGACGCGCAAGACTTTCATGATCAGGTGGCCCGCCTGGGAAGTCCTTCAACCACTCTGCCTTCGGCGCGTTGCTGTGACTCACCTCGTCAGCCTAGACGGCCCTCGTGTCCAGAGTTTCTTTTCTTCATCAAGTCGGCCCCTGTCGGGGCCGCTCGCGCTGCTCTGCTTACGGCCGCTTGGCAGGGCCAGGGGCCCGGCTTCGCCACCCTGGCCCGCCAGCGGCCTGAAGCGCGCCCGACCCCGACAGGTGTCGCAGGTGTGGGGAATGCTGCTGGGTGAGCAAGGCACAGGATGGGCCAAGGTGACTGCTGTGTTCGATTCCTGTTGGTCAAGTCGGTCATGATGGTGCAGTGGACGCGCCTACTGCTGCTCTGATCGGTGCCTCGCTTGGTGCCTTGGCCACCTTCGCAGGTGTCTCAATAAATACATACGTAACTACGCGTAGTGCTCGCAGGGAAAAGTTCTTTGAAATGAGATTCAATGCCTATCTGAGATGCGTGAGAAGTCTTAGTGGCGTATCCGCTATGGCTAGCGTGGATGAATTGAGGACAATCTTAGATTGTATCGATGGATCCGAAATGGGAGAGATTCATCTCCTTACTGACAATGTTGTAGCCTATAGGCTAGTTGTGATAACGGTGCTGATAAGAGACTTATCTGGTCGCGTTGAGAGGTCGGGTAGTCGCAGTGCTGATGAGAGTGGCGATGATTCTATCAAAGCATTTTCGAGATTTGTTATCGATGAGATAAATCTATTCGTGGAGTCTATCCGTGAAGATCTCGGATTTCATAAAAGGCCCTTCTATCCGCGACGTCAGACGGTGAAGGAGAGGCAGGAGTTTAACTTTATGATGGAAAGGATAAAGTTGATAGCTGGCCACATCGATGCTGGTGGAGGTGGCGGCAAGTAGGCGGTGTGGGGAACTTGTAAAGCCTTAACCCTGTCCTCGCCGGACGGGCAGGTCTCCGGGATGGTGGGAGGGCGGGACGCTGCGGTTCGTTCGGAGCCTGGTGCCATCCCGTCGACCTCCACAAGGGCTATCACGTCGTCGCCAGGGGGCAAGCTTGAGGCGGTAGCGTGGCGTTGGCGGGGGATGTTGCCCCCTGGCGACGACGTGATCGGGCTGCGCCAGGTCGACGGGATGGCACAGAAGCCCCTCTCTTGTTGGGGCAAGATCAACGCCACACTTTTGCCCCACAATATGACGGCAGAGGATCCCGGGCGACGGTCTGTGATGGACGGTCGGGTGAGCGGTCGCCGCTGTTGGCGGTAGGTGCCGGAAGTCGTTGGTAGACAACGGGAAGGCGGACCTAGAAACCGTCAGGTCGTGGGTTTGAACCCCACCTGCCCCACTGTTCTACCGGGGGGTAATTAGCACTTCAAGATCCAATGAAGATCATTTATTCATGGTGCTGCCTTGATGAAAAGAGGCCGCAGCGTTGCCTGGGCGTGGCGGTTCTGTCTTCCCTCGCGACTGGCTGGTGGTTGGGCGTGGTGTTCTGAGGCATCGCAATGGCCGCCACCGGTGGACGGAGGCGGCCATTGGTGGCTGGTGTCAGCCCTTGAGGATTTGGGCTACCGCGTCGTTGAGGGAGGTCGTGGGCTTGCCGATGAGGGTGCTGAGGTGGTGGGTGGTTGTTGCCAGTTCGCCGTCTGCGATGCCGCGGTCTGAGTCGGCGAGGATGGTGGCGAAGGCTTCTGGGACGCCTGCGGTGGTTAGGGCTTCCACGTGCTGGGGCGTGGTGAGGTTTTCGTAGGTGATGGGCTTGCCGGTTGCCTTGGTGAGTTCTGCTGCTAGGTCGGTGTAAGACCACGGGGTGTCTGCTGCCAGTTCGTAGGCCTTGCCCTCGTGGCCGTCGGTCGTGAGGGCGGCTACCGCGGCGTCCGCGTAGTCGGCTCGGGTGGTGGCGCCTACCTTGCCGGTGCCTGCGCTGCCGGTGAAGGAGCCGGTTTCCACGGCCTGGGTGATGGACTGGGCGTAGTTCTCGGTGTACCAGCCGTTGCGGAGGAACGTGTACGGGATGCCTGAGGCCTTGATGTTGTCTTCCGTGGCCTTGTGCTCGCCCGCCAGGAGCATGGTGGTCGTGTCGGCGAACAGGATGCTGGTGTAGAGCAGGTGGGGTACGCCCGCCTCTTTGGCCGCGTTGATCACTGCCTGGTGCTGGGCGACGCGCTTGCCGACCTCCGAGCCGGAGATGAGCAGGACCTTGTCCGCGCCCTGGAACGCGCGCACGAGGCTGGCCTCGTCGTCGTAGTTGGCCTCGCGGACGGGAACGCCCAGGTGGGTGGCCTTCGACGGGGTCCTGACGGCGGCGACGATCTCGGAGGCGGGGAGCTTGCGCAGCAGGCCCTCGATGACCAAGGTGCCCAGCTGGCCGGTTGCTCCGGTGACGACGATCATGTGCTGCTCCTCGTGCGGTGGACTTCTTGCTTACTTGCAGATTGCACTAACTTCTAGAAAGTGCCAACTCCAAGTGAGTGCAGTCACGTGGGTTAGTGCTGTGTGCCGGGTACCGTGTGAGGCATGAGTGAAGCGCCTGGTCGGGTGGACGACGAGCACGCGCGGCTGGTGTTCGACGTGTTCGCCCAGGCGTGCACCTCGCGGGTGACGCTGGAGCACGTGACCGGTCGTTGGGGGATCCTGGCGATGGCCGCGCTGCGCGACGGCACGCTGCGGTTCAACGCGCTGCGCCGCCGGGTGGGTGGGGTGAGCGAGAAGATGCTGGCCCAGACGTTGCAAGCCCTGGAGCGGGACGGGTTCGTGCGGCGGGACGCGCAGCCGACCATCCCGCCGAAGGTCGAGTACAGCCTGACGGAGAGCGGCGCCAAGACCGCCGAGCTGTTGATGGGGTTGATCGACTTCGTGGAGTCGCAGATGCCGGAGGTCATGGAGGCCAACGCCCGGTACGACGCGGCCAAGGGGCTCTAGAGGGCAGGTGCTCGACGGATCGCCGAAGACTCGGCTCGGCGGGGAGTCGTGGCCGGTCTTCGTCAACCACGCCAACGCTCTTCTCGGGGCGCGGTCGGTCACCGTGCTCGCTTGAGCGTCGAACACGGTGTCGTGGACTTCTTGGTTCCGGTGGGCAGGGGTTCACCTTCGGTGCATGGGTCAGGTGTGGTCGACGCCACGTAGTGCCCCGAACACCTGCTGCAACCGTTTGTTCGCTGCGGCGGGGCTGGGACCAGCGGGTTCACATTCCTGAAGATCATGGACGATGCTGGTCGGAAAATGGTCTAAACCCTTGACTGGTCTATACCACCTGCGGTTCACTGTGGCACCGGTCACAGGCGTCATCCCAGCAAGCCGACTCGTCGGCTTGGTCGGCATGCCCCGGAATCGGTCTTGTCGTCAATGTGTGCGGCCCTGCGTAAACCGCACGGAGGAGTGATCAATGTCGAGGCTTCGTATTCTCGCCGCGTTCGTCGCGGTGGCCTGTGCGACGGTGCTGGCGGTCGTCCTGCCGACCTCCTCGGCGACGGCAGCCAGCTGCGCCGCCGCGTGGAATTCCGGATCGGTCTACACGGGCGGCATGACGGCCTCCTACAACAGCCACAACTGGCTCGCGCAGTGGTGGACGCAGAACGAGGCTCCCGGCACCAACAACGTGTGGTCTGACCAGGGCACCTGCGGTGGCGGTGGCACGACGCCCACCTGCAACTACCCGAACTGGGCCGCGGGTCGGAACTACGTCACGGGCAACATCGTGCGCTACACCGACGGCAACTACTACATCGCCGAGCACGACAACCCCGGCTACGACCCCGTCATCAGCACCTGGTTCTGGGACCCCTTCACCTGCGGTGGCGGCACGACCCCGCCCACCAACCCGCCCGGCAACGGTGGGTTCGTCGTCTCCGAGGCGCAGTTCAACCAGATGTTCCCCGGCCGCAACGGCTTCTACACCTACAGCGGTCTCACGGCGGCGCTGAGCGCCTACCCCGGCTTCGCGAACTCGGGCAGCGACACCGTGAAGAGGCAGGAAGCCGCGGCGTTCCTGGCGAACGTGAACCACGAGACCGGCGGACTGGTCTACATCGTGGAGCAGAACACCGCGAACTACCCGCACTACTGCGACACCAGCCAGTCCTACGGCTGCCCGGCGGGCAACGCGGCGTACTACGGCCGCGGGCCGATCCAGCTGAGCTGGAACTTCAACTACAAGGCCGCCGGTGACGCGCTGGGCATCAACCTGCTGGCCGACCCGTACCAGGTCGAGCGCAACGCGTCGGTCGCCTGGAAGACCGGCCTCTGGTACTGGAACACGCAGTCCGGCCCCGGCACGATGACCCCGCACAACGCGATGGTCAACGGCGCCGGCTTCGGCGAGACGATCCGCAGCATCAACGGCAGCCTCGAGTGCGGCGGCCGCAACCCGGCCCAGGTGCAGAGCCGGGTCGACGCCTACAACCGCTTCGTGCAGATCCTCGGCACCACGGCGGGCAACAACCTGTACTGCTGATCCAGCCCCTGCATCGCTGAATCGGTGGGGGGAACGGGGTGCGACCATCCGTGGTCGCACCCCGTTCCCTTTGCCCGGAGGAACTCAGTTGGCGATGGCGGGCTGACCGGTCGGGATGTCCAGGACGGTCCACAGGACCATGCGGTCGGAGCCGATCCTGGTCTCGCCCATGCGGAAGTCGCAGACCGCGATGGACGCGATGTTGTGCCGCAGCGTCAGGCGTTCGCCGGTGGCGAGCCTGGTGGAGGTGCGGACGCCGATCGACAGCTCGCGGTCGCGGCGGCGCAGCACCAGGCTGGCGGAGGTGTCGTCGTCGGTGTGGCTGACCATCTCCGCCGCGACCTGTGGCGCGATCTCCAGCAGGGACGACACGCCCCAGCGGCGGCACGCGCGTTCGGTGATCTCCTCGGCCACGTGGGGCTGGCAGCGGCACGTGGGCAGCGGGGCGTCGACCTGGTCGCCGTGCCGCAGCACGACGACGGCGGCCAGCGCCTCCTCGGTCGTGCGGAACCTCGGCATGTGGCGCGGCAGGCCCCTGGCGTCGAGCAGGTCGGTGATCGCCGGATTGCTGACGACCATCATCAATGGGGTGCCGGGCCAGCGGGCGGCGGACGTCCAGACGATGTCGAACGCCACCAGCAGCACGGGGGAGCGGACGGCCAGGCCGTCGATCTCCACGACGACGCCGAGCGGTTCGCGGCCCGCGTGGTCCAGCAGCTCGTCCTGGACGCGCAGGTAGGTGGACCAGTCGAGCCTGCCCTCGACGGTCACCACCAGCACGCCCTCGCGGTGCCCGGTGGTGATGCGCAGCTCGTCCTCGGCTCCCATCACCGCAGGGTCCGCCGGGGTCCGCGCGCGGGCTAGGGGGTAATTACCCGTGTTGCCCAGAGCTACCGGAACACCGGATTGACCCGCTGTCCGGCCGACCCTATGGTGCCGGCGTGGGAGCTTTCGCCCGGTCCGGGCAGGTCGGCAACCTCCCCGCCAGCACCACGGGGTTCGTCGGCCGCAAGCACGACGTGGCCGAGGTCAAACGGCTGCTGGCGAAGGCGAGGCTGGTCACCCTGACCGGGGTCGGCGGCGTCGGCAAGACGCGGCTGGCGCTGCACGCGGCGGCGGACCTGCGCCGGGCGTTCACCGACGGGGTGTGGTTCGTCGAACTCGCCCACATCGTCGACGCCGACCTGCTGGCGCACACGGTCCTCGGGGCGCTCGGCGCGCACGACGACACCGGGCGCGACCAGACGTCCGTGCTGGTGGAGCACCTGCGGGACCGGCAGGCGCTGGTCGTGGTGGACGGCTGCGAACACCTGCTCGACGCCGTCGCGGCCCTGGCGGACACGTTGCTGCGGGTCGCGCCCGGCCTGCGGGTGCTGGCCACCAGCCGGGAGCGGTTGGACGTCGAGGGCGAGCACCTGTGGCAGGTGGCGCCGCTGGGGCTGCCCGACCCGCAGGAGCCGCCGCGCGGGGTGTCGTACCCGGCGTTGGAGCTGTTCGCGGAACGCGCCGCGGCGGTGTCGCCGGAGTTCGCGCTGACGGCGGCCAACGAGATGCTGGTGGCGGAGATCTGCCACCTCCTCGGCGGGATCCCGCTGGCGATCGAACTGGCCGCGGTGCGGGTGCGGCTGCTGCCGTTGGAACTGCTGCGGGACGGGCTGCACGACACGTACCGGCTGTTGGCGGCCGGACGGCGTGGTGGGGTGCCGCGGCACCAGACGTTGCGGGCCGCCGTCGAGTGGAGCTACGCGCTGTGCACGGAGGCCGAGCAGAACCTGTGGCGGCGGGTGTCGGTGTTCGCCGGGAGCTTCGGGCTGGAGGCCGCCGCGGAGGTGTGCGACGGGTCGCTCGAGGTGCTCAGCGGGCTGGTCGACCGGTCCGTGCTGATCGGGGAGCAGGGGGTCGACGGGGTGCGGTTCCGGTTGCTGGAGCCGTTGCGGCAGTTCGGGCGGGACCGGTTGCGGGCCGTGGACGAGGAGGAGTCGTTGCGGCGGCGGCACCGGGACCACTTCGTGGCGCTCGCGGAGCGGGGGGAACGGGAGTGGTTCGGGCCGTCGCAGCCCGACGTGCAGGCGCGGATGCGGGTGGAGCACGCGAACCTGCGGGTGGCGCTGGACCACTGCCTGGGGTCCGCGGCCGGGCACGTGGTGGGGCTGCACCTGGTGGGGACGTTGTGGTTCTACTGGGCCGGGTGCGGGGCGCTGGGGGAGGGACGGCGGTGGGTGGACCGGGTCCTGGGGTTGGCGTGCGCACCTGGGGCCGAGCGGGCGAAGGTGCTGTGGGTGGGCGGGTACCTGGCCACCGTGCAGGGGGATCTGGGCGCTGCCGTGGGGATGTTGGAGGAGTGTCGGGAGTACGCGCGCGAGGTGGGGGACGAGTCCGCGCTGGCCTACTCGACGCACCGGTTGGCCTGCACGAAGTTGATCGGGGACGAGCTGGACCGGGCCGCCTCGTTGTTCGAGGAGTCCTGGGACCGGTACTGGAAGTTGGGGCTGCTGAACAGCAACGTGCTGCTGGCTCGGATCGAGCTGGGAGTCGTGGCCGTGTTCCAGGGGGACTTCGACCGGGCCGCGGAGTTGTGCGCCGAGGCTCGGGAGTTGGGGGAGCGGTACGGGGAGCAGTGGGCCACGGCGTACGCGACGTGGGTGTTGGCGATGTGCGCGTTCGCGCGGGGCGACTTCGCCGCGTCGGAGGCGTTGGCGCGGGAGTGCCTGCGGGTGAAGAGGGGCTTCAACGACCTGCTGGGGCTCGTGCTGGCCGTCGAGGTGCTGGCGTGGAACGCGGCGGCTCGGGGGGGCGCGTCACGGGCGGCGGTGTTGTTGGGGGCGGCGCACGAGATCTGGTCTTCGGTGGGCTATCCGATGTTCGGGTCCCGGTATTTCGGGGCGCCGCACGGGGTGTGCGAGCGCGCGGCCATCGGGGTGTTGGGGGAGCGGGCGTTCGGGGTGGCCCTGCGGCAGGGGATGGCCTTCGGGTCGGAGGAGGCCGTCGGGTTCGCGTTGGAGGAGGAGCCGGTCGTGGTGGAGGCGCCTCCTCCGACGCCGTTGACCCGGCGGGAGCAGGAAGTGGCCGACCTGGTGGCCGGGGGGTTGTCGAACAAGGACATCGCCGTGCGGTTGGTGATCGCCCGGCGGACCGCCGAAGGTCACGTGGAGAGGATCTTGCAGAAGCTGGGGTTCAGCTCCCGGACGCAGATCGCCACCTGGATCGCGGAGCGGCAGAGGGTGGTGTGAGGCTCAGGGGGCGGCCAGTTCGGTGCGGAGGTCCTGGGCGCGGGTGAGGTCGTCGGTCAGGGCGGTGCGGTCTTCCGGGGTCAGGGAGACCGAGGTCGCCGAGGCCAGGAACGTCGAGGCCTCCGCTCGGTCGCCCAGGCGCAGGGCCAGGTCCGCCCGGAAGACGAGTGCCCGGTAGCTGGTCGTCGGGTCCGCGTCGGTGGTGGCGGAGAGGGCGCGGTCCAGGGTTTTCGCCGCCGCCCTCGGGTCTTCCTTGGAGTCCCCCAGCAGGATCGCGGTGGCCAGGGCGCGGTCCAGACGGGATTTGGGCGGGGTGGCGGTCGTGGTGATCGGTTGGCCGATGCGGATCATGTTGCCGCCGGGGTCCGTCATCACGAACTGGCGGACCCCGTAGGACATGTCCTTCAGCGCGCCGATGCGGGGGACGCCGCGGAGCGGGACGCGGCCGGTGGCCTTCTTGATGCCGTCGCGGAACGCCTGGTACAGGGCGTCCACGTCGGTCGTGATGACGTAGCAGGTGCTGTAGGAGTTGGCCGGATCGACGGCTTTCAGGACGAAGAACTGGAGTTCGATCTCGCCGCGCCGGACGATCGCGAAGGTGTTCGGGCTCGTCTGGCGGTACGTCACCTCGAAGCCGATGGCCTCGTAGAACGCCAGGACGTCGTCGATCGAGCGGCAGGGCAGGATCGGGATGGTCTTCTCGGTCACGGCAGGCCCTCGTATTCAAGTTTGAGTGCGGGCAGACTACTACGAAACGGGCACCGCCTGTCGAGGGGTTCGGGAGCGCTTGCGGGTGCGTTCGATCCACCACTCGGCGATCACGGCGTTCACGACCCAGCTGAGCCACACGCTCGCGGCGAACGCCTGGCCGGACAACGCCTCGGTTTCGGCGGGGGTGGTGGCCAGGAGTGGGACGACCAGGAAGGCCAGCAGGACGCCCCACAGGCGGTTGACCACGATGGACATGCCCAGCGCGAAGCTGCGGATCATCCACCGGCGGTGCTCCTGGAAGCGCCGCTGGCGGGCCATCCGGAAGCCGGCGACGGTCGTGGTCAGCCAGAGGAACGACAGCATCAGGTTGCCGGTGGCGCCGACGAACCCGGTGTGGCCGTAGACGGACACGGGGATCGCCAGGAGCGACGCCGGGAGGACGCCCGCGAACACGTACAGCCTGCCGACGCGGCGGTGGATCGCCGGGTACCGGCCGCGGAACCACGGCCACACCTGGAAGCAGCTCGCGAGCAGCGCCACCGAGCCGAAGAAGATGTGCAGGACCAGCGCCGGGTAGTGCAGCGGCGCGCCCTCGCGGACCGGGAGCCTGGACTGGGCCGGGTCCAGGGTCAGGTACGGGGGCAGCGAGAAGGCCAGGAAGGCCACGGTCAGGAACAGCAGCGGCGCTATCCACGGGCGGCGCCAGAACGTCGTGTCGGTGGTCATGTCCATCCCCCTCGGTCAGGGGGACAGCGTCGCCGTCGGGGCGGGTCGCGCGCTTCGGTCGGAACGACTGCAGTCGGCACTACAGTCGGGGGCGTGATCCACGGGCGCCGGGCCGAGCGGGACGCCATCGCCGGTCTGCTGGCCGACGCGCGGGCGGGCCGCGGTCGTGTGCTGGTGCTGCGCGGCGAAGCCGGGATCGGGAAGAGCGCGTTGCTGCGCGACACCGTCGCGAGGGCCGACGGGATGCGCGTGCTGAGCTGCGCGGGCGTGGAATCCGAGGTGGCGCAGGCGTTCAGCGGGGTGCACCAGCTCGTGCGGCCGGTGCTGCGGCACGTCGACGGCCTGCCCGCCGCGCAGGCCGACGCGCTGCGCGGTGCGCTCGGGGTCGTGGACGGGGTGGCGTCCGACTTCGTCGTGTCGGCGGCGTTGGTGGGCCTGCTCGCCGCGGCCGCGGCCGAGGAGCCGCTGCTCGTGGTGGTGGACGACCTCCAGTGGCTGGACCGGGCGTCGTCGGCGGCCCTGCTGTTCTGCTGTCGCAGGCTGGCGGCGGACCGGATCGCGGTGCTGCTGGCCGTTCGGGACTCCACAGTGGACACTTCGGACCTGCCGGAGCTGTCGCTGGAGGGACTGGCGAAATCGGACGCGGCGCGGCTGCTGGCGGAGCGCGGGTGGGACCGGCCGAACGACGCCGTGCTCGCGGCGACCGGCGGGAACCCGTTGGCGTTGCTGGAACTCGCGGACGGCGGTGATCCGCGGCAGCTCGTCGCGGACTTCGCGCTCACCGGGACCGTGCCGCTGGGGAGCCGGGTGCGCAAGGCTTTTCTCCGGCGGGTGGAGGCGCTGCCCGCGCCTGCGCGGGATCTGCTGCTGGTGGCCGCCGCGGAGGACACCGGGTCGCTGGACACGGTGCTGGGCGCGGCGGCGCGGCTCGGGCTGCCCGACGACGCGCTCGGCGCCGTCGAGGACTCCGGGCTGCTCGCCGTGGTCGGCGCGGAGCTGCGGTTCCGGCACCCGCTGGTGCGGTCGGCGGTGTACGCCGACGCCACGTTCCACCGCCGCCGGGCCGCGCACTTGGCCATCGCGGACCAGTTGGGAGCGCACCCCGACCGCGCCACCTGGCACCGGGCCGTCGCCGCGACCGCGCCGGACGAACGGCTGGCCGAGGCCGTGGAACGGGGCGCGGACGCCGCTCGCCGCCGAGGCGGGGAAGCGGCCGCGGTGTCCGTGCTCCGCCGGGCCGCGCAGCTGAGCGGCACCGCGGACGGGCGGCGGCGCAGGCTGGTCACGGCGGCGTTCGTGGCGCTGAACTCCGGTCAGCCCGACGTCGCCAGGACGCTGGTCGACGAGGTGATGGCCGACCCCGTACCGGCGGTCGTGCTGGCGCAGCTCAACGGCACCATCGAGCTCTACGACGGCGATCCGGCCGTGGCGCACGCGCACCTGCTGCGGTGCGGCGAACTCCTGGCGGGCGACGATCCGGAGGAGGCCGCGTGGACGTTCACGCTGGCGTCGTCGGCCGCGTTCCTGGCGGGCGACATGATCGCCGCTCGGGCGGCCACCGAACGGATCTTCGAACTCCCCTGCGCGCCCGCCACGCTGAGGGCCGCGCGAGCGCTGGTGGACGGGGCGATCGGCTCCGCCGAGCTGTGGGACCTGCCGGGCGACCTGGCCGCGTCCCACCCGGAGAGCGGCGGCCGCACGTGGATGTGGGCGACGGTGATCGGCTGGCTGGGCCCCGACCAGCGGGAGGCCCGCAAGCTCGCGGAACTCGCGGGCAGCAAGCTGCGGGCCGTGGCGGCGACGGGGGCGATCCCGGAACTCCACTACTACCAGGCGGACATCGACTTCCGGCTCGGGTTGTGGGACTCGGGGATCGCGCACGCCGAGGAGGGCGTCCGGTTCTCCCACGAGACCGGCCAGCGCGGGTGGCGGGCCAACCTGCTCGCCGTGCTCGCGCGGTTCGCCGCCGCGCGCGGGGAGACCGAGGAGTGCGTGCGGCACACCGATCGCGCGCTGGCCATCGCCGTGCCGCTGCGGCAGCACACGGCGGTGGCGATGGCGCACGCGGCGCTCGGTCACCTGGCGCTCGTCGACGGCGGTGACGCCGAGGCGCTCGGCAGACTGGTCGATCTGGGCGTGCAGCCGTTGATGACGCTCGGCGCGCTGACCGACGTGGTCGAGGCCGCGCTGCGCCTCGGCAGGCCCGAGGTCGCGTGGGAGCGGGTCGAGTGGTTCGAGAAGTGGGCGGGCGACCGGGTGTGGACGCGGGAGCGGCTGCACCACTGCCGCGCGCTGCTCTCCGACGACCCGGAGCCGCACTTCCTCGGCGCACTGTCCACTGAGGATGGCCGGGATCGGCCGTTCGTCCGCGCGCGAACCCACCTGCACTACGGGGAATGGCTGCGCCGCGAGCGTCGCGGGGTCGACGCGCGCGTGCAGTTGAGGGCCGCGGCCGAGCTGTACGGCGGACTCGGCGCCACGGCGTGGGCCCGCCGCGCCGAGTCCGAGCTGCGGGCCGCCGGTGGATCGTTCCAGCGCGGGACCGGAACGCTTACGCCGCAGGAGTTGCAGGTCGCCAGACTGGCCGCGGCGGGCCTCAGCAACCGCGAGATCGGCCTGCGGCTGCACCTGAGCCCGCGGACGGTCGGCTCCCACCTCTACCGCATGTTCCCGAAGCTCGGCGTGACCTCCCGAGGCCGGTTGAGGGACCTCGACCTGGACGCGGAGTGACGGGCGATCGGGTGTTCTTCAGGTATCGATCCGAGCAGAGGTGTGCCCAACGTTGCCTGAACGGCGTAGTCTCGGTGGGTACCGGCCAATACCGTGACCTGGTGTTGGGCGGGCGCCAAACCGGAATCGCGTCTCCCCCGCTGCGATTCCGGAACCGGATGAGGAGCACCTTTGATCACGGAACGACGAATCGGACCTGTGCGTGAGCGCGACCGGTTGGCCGAGGCACGCGCCGACGAGAAGATCCAGACGGTGATCCAGAACGGCAAGGCCGCCCGCACGGTGGCCGATCACGCCGACAACGCCGACGACTGCCAGCGACTGCTGGAGATGCTCGGGTTGGAAGCCATGGAAGGCAAGCGTTCTTAGCAGGTAGAGGAGCTGGCGGGCCCGCTCCTCTCGGGACCGGGCCTGTCAGATCCAGCCTTCCTCCCACGCCAGTCGCGCGGCTTCGTGCCTGGTGCTCACGTTCAACTTGATCATGGCCGAGGACAGGTAGTTCCGCACCGTCCCGGCGGCCAGGTTCGCCTCCTTCGCGATGCCCGCGACCGGCTGTCCGCGCAGCGCGTGGCGCAGCACCTCGAGTTCGCGCGCCGTGAGCGGGCACGCACCCTCGGTGAGCGCCGCCGCCGCGATGTCCGAGTCCACGTACCTGCTGCCCGCCTTCACGTCGCGCAGGATCGACGCCAATCGGGACGCGGGCGTCGTCTTCGGCACGAAACCCCGCACCCCGGCGGCCAACGCGCGCTTCAACACGCCCGGTCGCGCGTGCCGCGTCACGAGCACCACGACGAGGTCCGGCACGTCCCGCACGGCCTCCGCCGCGCGCACGCCGTCGAGGCCCGGCATCTCCAGGTCGAACACCGCGATGTCCGGCCGGTGCTCCCGCACCGCCTTCACGGCCGCGTCGCCGTCGCTGACCTGCGCGACGACCGTGATGTCGTCCTCCAGTTCCAGCAACGCCGCCAGCGCGCCGCGGATCAGGTCCTCGTCGTCGGCCAGCACCACGCGGATCACGCGGTCACCTCGACGCGGCCGGACAGCTCGAACCCGTTCGGGGCCGCGACGCCCGCGTCGACCGTCCCGCCGACCGTGGCGAACCGCTCGCGCAGACCGGCCAGTCCGGACCCGTCGCGCTCCTCGGGAACCCCTGTCACGCCGTCGTTCCTCAACCGCACGCGCACTTCCCTCTCCCGCACGGAGATCAGCACCGTGCACCGCTCGGCCTTGCTGTGCCGCAACACGTTCGTCGTGCCCTCCCGCACGAGCGCGCCGAACAGCTGCCGCAACGGCTCGGGCACCTCGTTCGCGTCGCCGACGACCGTGGTCGTGATGCCGACCGCCTCCAGGATGCCGACCGCGTTGGCGATCTCCGTGTCCAGGTCCGCCCGCCGGTACCCCTGCACGACCTCGCGGGTCTCGGCCAACGCCGTCCGCGCCAGGTCCGCGATCTCGGCCGCGAGCTTGCGCGCGGTGTCGTCGTCGCGGCCGATCAGCCGTTCGGTGAGCTCGCCCTTGAGCGCGATGGCCTGGAGGTTGTGGCCCTGGATGTCGTGCAGGTCCGCGGCGAACCGCAACCGCTCCTCGGCCACGGCCAGCGCCTTCGCGGTGTCGCGGGCCCGGTCGAGTTCTTGGACCAGCCGCCAGAACCACAGCGTCGTGACGTCCAGGAACACCAGCGTCCCGACGAGGAGGGCGATCATGAGCACGTCGCTCGCGGCGAAGTCGGTCGCGACCGCCGCCCCGACCGCGATGGTCGCCGCGGTGCCGCCGAACACGACGGCGAGGCGCTCGGCCTTCGACGTCAGCATGGCGACGTGCGCGATCACGGCGGCGGGCACCAGCACCCACAGGCCGCTCGACGGGTCGCTGCCCGCCACGACGGCCCACGAGCCCAGGGCGACCGCGAACGTGGCGGCGTGCTCCAGCCACCGGCGGTCCTCGGGCACGTGGCGCAGGGACAGCCACAGGTACCTGGTGTGCTGCACCCCGACCACGGCCAGCGCGAGTGCCAGCGCGATGGTCTTGCCGACGCCGTAGCGGTTGCCGATCAGGTCGAGCGCTCCGCCGAGCACGACGATCACCGGACCCATGGCCAACGAGATCACGGTGTAGTGGCGCAGGCCGGACATCGGGTTGGTCACCAGGCGAACCTACGGACCGCCCGCCGTCCGCGTCTGCTGACATATGTCACCAGAACCGGTGTTGTCCGGCACTACGCCCGCGCGGGGCGCGTGACCACGATGGTGGACATGAGAGATCCGGTGATCCAGGTCGAGGGGCTGCGCTGCTCCTACGGGGACTTCGAGGCCGTGCGAGGGGTCGACTTCGAGGTGGCCCGCGGGGAGCTGTTCGGGCTGCTCGGCACCAACGGTGCGGGCAAGACCACCACGCTGGAGGCCGTCGAGGGGCTGCGGAGGACGTCCGGGGGAGTGGTCCGCGTGCTCGGGGCCGACCCGCTCGCCGACCGGCGGGCGATCCGGCCGCGCATCGGGATCATGTTGCAGGACAGCGGGTTCCCGGCCGATCTGACGGTCGCGGAGATGGTGGCGTTCTGGCGGGAGACCAGCAGCCGCACGTCCGACGCGGACGCGGCGATCGAGGCGCTGGACCTCGGCCACCGCCGGGACGTGCGGATCAAGCAGCTGTCCGGCGGGGAACGCCGCAGGCTCGACCTCCTGCTCGCCACGCTCGGCGGGCCCGAGGTGCTGTTCCTGGACGAGCCGACCACCGGCCTGGACCCGGAGTCGCGGCTGCGGGTGTGGGAGGTCGTGCGCGGCCTGCTGGCGAACGGCACGACGATCGTGCTGACCACGCACTACCTGGAGGAGGCCGAGGCGCTGGCCGAGCGGATCGCGATCATGCACCGGGGGCGGATCGCCGTCGCGGGCCGCGTGGCCGACGTGCTGGCCCGGCAGCCCGCGCGGATCGGCTTCGACGTGCCCGCCGGGTTCGACGTGGGCGTGCTGCCGATGCTCAGCGGCGACGTCGTGCACGAGCCGTCCGGCCGCGTCGAGGTGCGCACCGCCGAACTCCAGCGCGACCTCGGCGACCTGCTCGACTGGGCGCGCGCCGACGGCCGCGTCCTGACCGGCCTGCGGGCCAACCACGCCTCGCTCGACGACGTGTTCCACGCCGTCCGGGCCGACGGGAAAGCGGTGTCCCGATGATCCTCGCACTGAGCCGCACCGAGTGGACGTTGTTGCTGCGCAACAAGACCGCCGCCTCGCTGGCGTTGGGGATGCCGCTGCTCATCGGCGCGCTGCTGGTGGCGAACGGCCCGTCGGACTGGACGTTCACCATCGCGCTGCAGCTGGTGATGATGCTCGGGTTCACGGTCTACATGACCGTCACGACCTCGCTCGTCGCCCGCCGCCAGGACCTGTACCTCAAGCGGCTGCGCACCGGCGAGGCGTCCGACCCGGTCGTGATCACCGGTCTGCTCGTGCCGACGACCCTGCTCGGCCTCGCGCAGGCCGTGGTGCTGCTGGGGATGGCGAGGGTCGCGGGCGCTCCGCTGCCGGACCGCCCGCTGCCGCTGGTGCTCGCGGTCGTCGGCGGTGCCGCGATGTGCTGCGCGATCGGTGTCGCCACCACCGGGTTCACCTCGACCCCCGAGCTGGCGCAGATCACCACCGCCCCGTTCTTCTTCGCCCTGCTGGGCGGCGCGCTCTGGCCGCTGGTGGCCGAGTCCGTCGACCTCCGGATGCTGCTGGTGCCGGGCGGCTCGCTCGCGGTGCTGGTCAAGGCCGCGTGGGGCGGCCCGACCGACCACGTCGGACTGGCCGCGGCCGCACTCGCCGCGTGGATCGCGATCGGGTGCGGCCTGGCCGTCCGCTTCTTCCGCTGGGAACCCCGCGTCTAGGCCCCGAACTCCTGGTCGATGAGGGCGAACATCTCGTCGTCGTCGGCCGCGTCGATCTGGTCCACGATGCTCACGCCGCCCTCCCCGCTGGGGGTGCAGCGGGACAGCAGGGACTGCAGGCGCTGGACGACCTGGGCGCGCGCGTCGCCGTCCAGGTCGGTCCGGGTGAACGCCTTCTCCAACTGGTCCAGCTCGTCCAGCACCGGGGTGTGGACCTGCCCGTCGAGGTTCAGCGCGGTGCGCAGGTGCTCGACGAGCGCGGTCGACGTGGGGTGGTCGAACGTGAGCGTGGCAGGCAGGGACAGGCCGGTCGCGGCGCCGAGGGCGTCGCGCAGCTCGACGGCGCTGAGCGAGTCGAAGCCCAGGTCGCCGAACGCCCGGTCCGGTTGCACGGCCTCGACGCCGCTGTGGCCGAGCACCGCCGCCACGCGGGTGCGCACCAGGTCCATCAGCAGGCGGTCCTGCTCCATCGGGGTCAGGGCCGCCAGCTCGGCCAGCAGGTCCGAGCGGTCCGGGGCCGCCGCCGGGACTTCCTGGACCTCGGGGAGGTCCCCGATCAGCGGGCTCGGGCGGGCCGCGGTGAACACGGCGGCGAACCGGGGCCAGTCGACGTCGGCGACGGTGACCGTGGTGTCGCCCTGGGCCAGCGCCTCCTTCAGCGCCGACACGGCCCGTGCGGCGGGCAGCGCCACGACCCCGCGCAGCCGCAGCTGTTCGGTCGCGTCGGCGTTCGCCATGCCGCCCCCGGCCCACGGGCCCCAGGCGACGGACAGGGCCGTCGCGCCACGGGCCGAGCGGGCCTCGGCGAGGCCGTCCAGCGCGGCGTTGGCCGCGGAGTAGGCGGCTTGCGCGCCGCTGCCCCACGTGGCCGAGATGGACGAGAAGAGGACGAACGCCTCCACGTCGCCGACGAGCTCGTCGAGGTGGCGGGCGCCGGTGATCTTGGCGGCCAGCACGGCGTCGAACTCGGCGGTGTCGTGCTCGTGGATCGGCCTGATCAGCTCCGCGCCCGCGGCGTGGAACACGGCGGTCGGCGGGTGCTCGGCGACCAGCGCGGCCACGGCGGCCCGGTCGGTCGTGTCGCACGCGGCGATCGTGACGCGGGCGCCCAGCGCCTCCAGTTCGGCGGACAGCTCGGCCGCGCCGGGTGCCTCCGGACCGCGTCGGGAGGTGAGGACCAGGTGGTCCACGCCCTCCGCGGCGAGCCAGCGGGCGACGTGCCCGCCCAGCGCGCCGGTGCCGCCCGTGACGAGCGCGGTGCCGCTCGGGGTCCACGGCCGCGCGGTCTCGCGGGCCGGGGCGTGGGCCAGCCTGCGGCCGAACACGCCGTTCGCCCGGATGGCCACCTGGTCCTCGACGCCGCCGAGCACGGCGACGAGCCTGCCGAGGCCCTCGCCGTCCATCGCGGGCGGCAGGTCGACCAGGCCGCCCCAGCGTTCCGGGTGCTCCAGCGCGACCACGCGGCCCATGCCCCACACGGCGGCCTTGACCGGGTCCACGTGGTCGTTGCCGGTGGAGACCGCGCCGCGGGTCAGGCACCACAGCGGGGCGTCGAGGCCCGCGTCGCCCAAGGCCTGCACCAGCACCAGGGTGGCCGCGGGGTCGCGGGCGATGAACAGGACGCCGTCGGCCGGTCCCGCCGCGGTGATCGACGCGGCGAGCGCGCCGCGGTCGGGGAACGCGTCGAGCGGGACGACGTCGAGGCCGTGCGCCGAGAGACCCGCGAGCAGGGCGGCGTCGTGCGCGTCCGCGACGACCAGCCACCGGCCCGACACCGACTGAGGGCCGGGATCGACGGGCTGCCAGCGGGTCCGGTAGCGCCAGCCGTCCACAGTGGAGCGTTCACGGCTGCCGCGTCGCCACGTCGACAGCGCGGGCAGGGCTTCGCGCAGCGGCAGGTCGCCGGACAGGTCGAGACCCGCAAGGGAGGCGAGGTCCTGCTGCTCGACGGCCGCCCAGAACCGGGCGTCGACGGTCGAGGTGGCGGCGGGGAGGGCGTCGAGCCAGAAGCGCTCGTGCTGGAAGGCGTAGGTCGGCAGGGCCACGCGCTGGGCCCCGTCGAACATCGTCGACCAGTCCACGGTCACGCCCGAGGCGTGGACCTTGCCCAGCGCCGCCAGCAGCGTGCGGGCCTCGGAGCGGTCTGCCCGCAGGGCCGACGTCAGCACCGCCCCCTGGACGTTGTCCGCCGCCATGGCCGTGAGCACGCCGTCGGGGCCCAGCTCCAGGAACGTGCCGACGCCCTCGGCGGCCAGCGTCGTGACCGCGTCGGCGAACCGGACGGCCTCGCGGACGTGCCGCGTCCAGTACTCCGGCGAGGTGATCTCGTCGGCGGTGACCACCTTCCCGGTCAGCGTCGACACGATCGGGATCCGCGGTTCGCTGTAGGCCAAGCCCTTCGCCACGACCTGGAACTCCTCCAGCATGTCGTCCATGCGGGGGGAGTGGAACGCGTGGGACACGGTGAGCCGCTTGGACTTCCGGTCGCCGAACGCCGCCTCGACCGCCTCGACCGCGTCCTCGTCACCGGACACGACCACCGACGTGGGGCCGTTGATCGCGGCGAGGGAGCACCGGTCCGTGAGGTGGGGTCGGACCTCGTCCTCGGTGGCCTGCAAGGCGATCATCGCGCCGCCGGTCGGGAGGTCCTGCATGAGCTTGCCGCGGGCGGCGACGAGCGTGGTGGCGTCGTCGAGGGACAGGACTCCGGCGACGTGCGCGGCGGCGAGTTCGCCGATGGAGTGGCCCGCGAGGAAGTCCGGGGTGACGCCCCAGGACTCGACGAGCCGGTAGAGGGCGACCTCGACGGCGAACAGGGCGGGCTGGGTGAACTCGGTGCGGTTGAGCAGGTCCGCGTCCGTCAACGCCTTGCGGAGCTGGGGGTCGAAGCGGTCGCACACGGCGTCGAACGCCTCGGCGAACACCGGGTAGGCGGCGTGGAGTTCACGACCCATCCCGACGCGCTGGCTGCCCTGGCCGGTGAACAGCACCGCCAGGCGAGCGCCGGTCGTGGCCTCGGCCGCCTCGACGGTGGCCAGGTCGCGGACCAGTTCGTCGTGGTCGCCCGCGACCACGACCGCGCGGTGCTCGAACAGGGACCTGGTGGTGGCCAAGGAGAAACCGAGGTCCGTGAGGTCGGTCGTCGGCGCGAGCGCGGCCACGCGGTCGGCCTGCGCCCGCAGCGCCTCGGGCGACCGGGCGGACAGCACGAACGGCACCAGCGGCAACGGCTTGCGCTCGGGCTTCTTCGCGGTGGCCCGTGGCGCTTGTTCCAGGATCAGGTGCGCGTTGGTGCCGCCGATGCCGAACGCCGACACGCCCGCGCGGCGCGGCCGGTCGTGCTCGGGCCACGCCCGCGCGTCGGTCAGCAGCTCGACCGCGCCGGACGTCCAGTCCACGTGCGGGGACGGCTCGTCGACGTGCAGCGTCTTGGGCGCGAGGCCGTGCCGGATCGCCAGCACCATCTTGATCACGCCCGCGACGCCCGCGGCGGACTGGGCGTGGCCGATGTTGGACTTCAGCGAGCCGAGCAGCACGGGCTGGTCGCGGTCCTGGCCGTAGGTCGCGAGCACGGCCTGGGCCTCGATCGGGTCGCCCAGCCGCGTGCCGGTGCCGTGCGCCTCCACCACGTCGACGTCGGCGGCGGTGAGACCGGAGTTGGCCAGCGCCTGGCGGATGACCCGTTGCTGCGACGGGCCGTTGGGAGCGGTCAACGTGCTGGACGCGCCGTCCTGGTTGACCGCGGAGCCGCGCACCACGGCGAGGACGTCGTGGCCGTTGCGCTGCGCGTCGGAGAGGCGTTCGACCAGCAGCAGGCCGACGCCCTCGGCCCACCCGGTGCCGTCGGCCCCGGCGGAGAACGCCTTGCAGCGGCCGTCGGGGGACAGCCCGCTCTGCTTGGCGAACTCCTCGAACAGGGCAGGCGTGGACAGGACCATCACGCCGCCCGCGAGGGCGAGGTCGCACTCGCCGCGGCGCAACGCCTGCGCGGCCAGGTGCAGCGCCACCAGCGAGGAGGAGCACGCGGTGTCGACCGTCATGGCCGGGCCTTCGAGGCCGAACGTGTAGGCGATGCGGCCGGACATCACGCTGGGGGTGCTTCCGGTGAGCAGCAGGCCGGCCAGTTCGTCGGGGATGTGGGCGCCGTCGCCGTAGTCCGTGGCGCTGCCGCCGATGAACACGCCGGTCTGACTGCCGCGCAGCGCGGCGGGGTCGAGCCCGGCGCGTTCGACCGTCTCCCACGTGGTCTCGAGCAGTAGGCGCTGCTGCGGGTCCATCGCCAGCGCCTCGCGCGGGGAGATGCCGAAGAACGCCGGGTCGAAGTCCGTGACGTGGTCGACGAAACCGCCGCCCGCCACGTCGAAGTCGAAGTCCTGCACGGCCCAGCCGCGGTCGACCGGCAGCGGTGAGATCGCGTCCCGGCCGGTGGAGACGAGGTCCCACAGGTCTTCCGGCGACCGCACGCCGCCGGGCAGGCGGCACGCCATGGACACGATCGCGATCGGCTCGTCGGAGCCGACGGTCGCCGCCACGGCCTGGACCGGGGTGGCGT
>NZ_JBHYHC010000096.1:0-34953 GCF_042738955.1 Umezawaea sp. NPDC059074 | reverse complement strand
GATGAACTACCCGCGGTCGGGGGTGGGGGGGTGGTCGGGGGCGGCGACGGCGCTCCACTCAGAGGCCACGACGGGGTCCACGCCGAGGAAGCGTTGCGCGGACCGCGTGGTGTGGAGCGGCACGACACCCGAGCGCTGTCGAGCGGCGGCGCCGAACACGACGCCTTGGGCGAAGTGCGGGTAGTGGGGCCGAGCGGCGGCTTCGAGTTCGTCGAATTCCCGATCGTCGGGAGCGCCCGCGTAGGTGACGGCCAGCCCCACACCCGCCCACAGGTGCGGCCGCGCGGGTGCGGCGGCGCGGCCGATGACGTCGGCGACACCCGACGGACTGGCGGACTCGGCGAACCACAGCGCCCTGCCGCAGCCCGCGAGCCGTGCTTCCCAGAGCGGGCCGGGTTCGCGCGCGGCCCGTCGGCGCAGGGCGCGAAGGCCTCCGAAGTACACCTCGCCGAAGCCGGAGCCGTCGACGGCGAGCCAGCGCAGCAGCGGGGACCTCGGCAGCCAGGGCATGGCGGTGACGCGCGCGGGCGTCGCGAGCCAACCCGCGCCCACGTGGACCAGGTGCACGTAGGCGTCACCGGGACCGTCCAGCAGGCGGCGCAGCGCACCGGCACGCCCCGCGGAGGCGAAGTCGAGCAGTCCCGCGAACATGCCCGCGCCCTCGTAGGCGAACCCGCGTTCGGCGTCCGGCACGCGGGCGTGCAGGGGCTCGTGCGGTGAGCGCCAGTGCGCGGCGCCGATGTTGAAACCGGTGAGGAACGCCTTGGCGTGCATTTCCAGCAATGCGCGCGCGGCCGGTCGGTCGGTGCGGAATCCGCGTTTGCCGAAATCGGCCATCGACATCGGCAATCTGATCATCGAGGTAATCGGCGAGCGTCGACCTCCGGTCGAGTTACCGACTAGCGGCTGCACATCTCCCCCGTCCGTAGCGGTCGAACCAGAGCATCGGCGCAGTCCGGACACAGTGGACAAAGCGCCCAATCCATCCATCGAATACCGTGTCTACCAGGTGCTCAACCGTCCATCAAGGCAGTCGGTCAACTTCACACGAACGCCGCAGGCAGTACACGGAGAGCTGTCACCGGCGTCGTTCCGCACGATCGGCGAGCGAAGCCGGGACAACGCTCGAATTCCACCGGAACACCGGCGGAACCCTATTTCAATGGGGGAAGAATTCCTTTTTCGACAGTAGTTCCGGATCTTTTTCCGCGATGCTCGGCAGGCGCGTCCGAGTGGACCAGCGCCGCTGTCAGCGAGGTCCGCGCGACAGCGGCGAGGTCATCAGGCCCCCAGCCGAAGCCGTTCGCGGCCTGCCGGTACTCGTCGAGCAGGGTGGTGCCGAACAGCAGCGGGTCGTCGGAACCGAGGACCAGCGGCACACCCAGCGCGCGCAGCGCTCGGGCCGGGTGCTCGGCGAGCCCGGTCACGACGCCGGTGCGCAGGTTGCTGGTGGGGCAGATCTCCAGCACGGTGCCGCGGGCGAGCAGGTCGCCGACCAGCTCGCGGTCCTCGGCGGCGCGGAAGCCGTGGCCGATCCGGGGTGGGTCGAACGCCAACGCGTCGCTCACCGCGGCGGCGCCCGCGGCCTCGCCGGCGTGCGGGACGAACGGCACCCCGCGTTCCCCCGCCCAGCGCACCGCTCCGGCGAACAGGGAGGCGGGCCTGCCGGGCTCGTGACCGCCGAGCCCGAGCGCGACGACGCCCCGGTCCCGGCCTCGCACGCACCACTCGGCGGTGCGGAAGCAGTCCTCCTCCGAGAGGTCGCGCACGTGGTCGAGCACGAACCTGACCACCACGCCGGTGTCGCGCTCCGCGGCGACCGCCCCGGCCCACAGCCCGTCGACGAGCTCGTCGAACGGGATCCCGCGGTCCCGGTGGTGGGTGATCGCCGAACAGGTGATCTCCGCGTACACGACGCCCTGCCCGGCGAGGTCCTCGGCCAGTTCGGCGACAGCACGGGCGAAGTCGTTCGGGCCGCGGAACACGTCGGTGCAGATCGAGTAGAGGTCGGTGAAGTGCCGGAAGTCGCGGAACCGGAAGCGGTCGGCGAGCAGGCCCTCGTCGAGACCGCCGAGCGCCCCGCCGTTGCGCCGGTCGAGTTCGAGCAGCGTGGCCGGGCGCAACGCGCCTTCGAGATGCACGTGCAGGTCGGCTTTCGGCAGGCCGACGAGGTACGAGTCGAGTTCACGGGACACCGGGGCGACCCTCCCCTGCTCCGATCGAACCGCTCGACCACGCACCCCGTCGAGACCGGGAGCGCGATGCGGGATCACCCACCTCGGCGGTTGCTTTTGCTTTATTTACACATAGTAGTATGGCGGTCAATCGAGGAAGGGGCAACCGGTGGACCAAGCGTTCCTCGCACTCCCCCTGCGCGGGCTCGCGGACGCCGCGCTCGATCGCGCGCGCCGGTTCGGCGTCCTCCACGCGGCGGTGCAGGTGGTGCGCACACGCCGGGGGCAACTGCTGCTGCGCGATGGGCGGACCGCCGCCGCCGCGGACACCGAGCGCACGGCGCTGTCGGTGCGCCTGATCACCCACCGCGGGAGGGGCTTCGCCGCCACGTCCGAGCTGACCACCGATGCCGCCGCGAGCGCCGCGGACCGGGCGTGGGCGGTCGCCCGTGCGTGTGAACCGCTGTCGGGCACCGGTTCGCCGTTCGCCGACGAGCCGGTGCACGCCGACGCGACCTGGGTGTCGGCCTACGAGGTCAACCCGTTCGACGTACCCGAGCAGGAGCGGGCCGCGGTGCTCGGCGAGTGGAGCCGGGACCTGCTCGCGTCCCCGCACGTGTCGTCCGTGCTGGCCAAGTGCGCGGTGGTGCAGGAGAACCGGTTCTACGCCGATCTCGCGGGCACCACGACCACGCAGCAGCGGGTGCGGGTGCACCCGCAGGTCCTGGCCGTGGGGTCGCACCCGACGACGGGATCGGTGCGGACGTTGCGGTCCTCCGGCCCGCCCACCGCGCGCGGCTGGGAGTACCTGGGCGGCACCGGCTGGGACTGGGCGGGCGAGGTGGCGGCGATGCCGGAACGGCTGGCGGAGAAGCTGCGCGCCCGACCGGTGGAGCCCGGTGCGTACGACCTGGTGCTGGACGCGTCGAACCTGTGGCTGACCGTCCACGAGACGGTCGGTCACGCCACGGAACTCGATCGCGCCCTGGGGCACGAGATCTCCTACGCCGGGACCACGTTCGCGACTCCGGGCGGACTCGGCGAGCTGCGCTACGGCTCCGACCTGATGACCGTCACGGCCGATCGCACCGATCCGCACGGCATGGCGACGACCGCGTTCGACGACGAGGGCGTGGCCGCGCAGTCGTGGACGTTGGTGCGCGGGGGTGTGCTGACGGGGTTCCAGGCCGACCGGTCGACCGCGTCGGCGATGGGGGCCTCCCGGTCGAACGGGTGCGCGTTCGCCGAGTCGGCGTCGCTGCCGCCGTTGTCGCGGATGCCGAACGTGTCGCTCGCGCCGTCCACCACGCCGTGCCGCACCGAGGACCTGGTCAGCGGCGTGGAGAACGGCCTCTACCTGGCCGGGTCGGCGAGCTGGTCCATCGACTCGCGGCGGGAGGACTTCCAGTTCACCGCGCAGCGCTGCCACCGCATCCGGGCGGGCAGGCTCGCCGAACCCGTGTCGGGCGCGGCCTACCACTCGTCCACGACGGACTTCTGGGGTGCGCTGGCGGGCCTCGGCGACGCGAGCACGGTCACCTCGTTCGGCGCGGACTTCTGCGGCAAGGGGCGACCGGCGCAGGCCGCCGCCGCGAGCCACGCGGTGCCGTCGGCGTTGTTCACCAACGTGCCCGTGCTCCACGTCGGCGGTGACGCGTGATCCCGGCGCACGAGGTGGTGGAACGGGCGCTCGCCGCCGCCCGCCCCGGCGACGGGGTCGTGGTGGTGGTGGACGAGACGACGCACGCCCACCTGCGGTGGGCGGGCGCGACGGCGACGGCGGCGGGGCACGTGGTGCGGCGGCTGGTGACCGCGGCCGCGATCACCCCGGCCGGGACCGTCGGGGTGGTGTCGGCCAGCGGCGCGCTCGACGCGACCGCCGTGCGGGACCTGGTGGCGACGGCGTCCGCGACCGCGCGGCGACCCGAGGCGGAGGGCGGCGCGTGGCCGTTGGTGGCCGACGACCGGCCCCCGGCGCCGGACTGGAGCGATCCCTGCGTCGGGGCCTCGCCCGACGTCCTGGCCTCGACGGCCGCGGAGATCGCCGATGCCGCGGGCCGCGTGCGGGGTGACCTGCACGGGTACGTCGAGCACGAGGTGCGCACGACGCTGCTGGGCACGACGACGGGATTGCGGTTGCGCCACGAGCAGCCGACGGCGCTGGTGGACCTCACGGCGCGCACGGCGAACGGATCGAGCTGGGCGGGAGTGGAGGTCGACTCGCCCGCGGAGCTGGACCTGCCGGGGCTCGTGGCGTCCTTGGAGCAGCGGTTGGCCTGGGGTGCGCGGCGGCTGGACCTGGTGCCGGGCGGCTACGAGGTCCTGCTGCCACCGTCGTGCACGGCTGATCTGATGCGGCAGCTCTACTGGTCGGCCGGGGCGCTCGACGCCGAGGACGGTCGCGGCGCGTTCGCCGGGCGGCTCGGGTCACGGCTGTCCAGCCTGCCGCTGACGTTGCGCAGCGATCCCGCGGCCGCGGGGGTGGGGTGCGATCCGTTCCTGGTGGCGCGCACGTCCGGCGCGGACACGGCGGTGTCGGACAACGGACTGGCGTTGGCGCCGACCTCGTGGATCACCGACGGTGTGCTGACCGCGCTGGTGCACACCAGGGCGTCGGCCGACCGGTCGGGCGCGCGGGTGACGCCGCGGGTGGGCAACCTGGTGCTGGAGGGTCCGGGTGGACCGTCCCTGGCGGAGATGGTCGCGTCCACGCGCGAGGGCCTGCTGCTGACGTCGTTGTGGTACCTGCGCGACGTCGACCCGAGCGCGTTGCTGCTGACCGGTTCGACGCGCGACGGCGTGCACCTGGTGCGCGACGGCGAAGTGGTGGCGGCGGTCGACGACTTCCGCTTCAACGAGAGTCCGCTGCGCCTGCTGGACCGGGTGCTCGAGGTGGGCGCGACCACCGTCGCGCTGGCCCGCGAGTGGGACGACGAGCGCACCCGCACCGCGATGCCGCCGTTGCGGGTCGCCGACTTCACCGCGGTGGGGCGGGCGTCATGACGAGTTCGAGGAGGCCGGTGGTGACCACCACCCACGACGACGAGGCGACCCACGTGCTGGCGCTGCTGGGGGACGTGCGCGGCCGCGCGGTGCTCGACCTGGGCTGCGGCGACCAGCACGTCATCCGGAGCGTCGTCGGGGGTGGGCCCGCGGCGCACGTGGGCCTTGCCGCCGACGACGCCCTCGCCGCGCGGGCGCGCGCCGCGGGGTCGTTCGACGTGCGCGCGGTCGACCTGGACCGGTGGTGGGGTGACGGGCTGGGTCGATTCGACCTCGTCGTGTCCAGCAGGGCGGTGCAGCACGTGCGCAACCTGGCGCGGTTGCTGGAGACCCTGCACCACCACGTGGCACCGGGTGGGCGACTGGTGCTGCTCGTCGACCACCCGGCCGCCACCGCGGGACCGGAGGGGTACTTCACCGACGGTGAGCGGCCGGGGCTGCCGACCTGGGCCGGTCGTCCGGCGCACCACCGAAGCCTGGAGACCTACCTGAGGGACCTGCGGCACTGCGGTTTCCGGCTGGACGAGTTCTCCGAGGGCAATCCGGGCGAGGTCGGGTTCGCCGAACGACCCGCCGAACCGCCCACCGAGCCGCGGTGGGCGTTGTTCCGCTGCGTGCGCACACCCTGACCCCGGACCGGGAGGTCTGCTCATGTCGCCCGACGACGAGGTGTCCTACCTGCACCGCCTGACCGCGTCGTCCACATCGGACCACCCGGTCGCACCGGCCGGGGGCGTGGCGCCGCCGCACACCCCCGGACACGGGGACGTGCGGCGGCGGGCTCAGCGGACGGCGAGCGAGGTGCGGGCGCAGGTGCAGTCGACGTTCTCCCGCGCGGAGGACGGCAGCACGTGCAGCACCATCCCGACGACCATCGGCACGAAGACCACGGCGTTGTAGAACAGGTGCAGCTCGATGCGCGGGACCAGCAGCTGGACGATGCTGGTGGGGACGGGTCGGCCGCCGAGGTTCGCGCCGAAGGCCGCCTGCAGCAGGAGCAGCAGGTGTTCGAAGTGGTGCCAGACCTGGATGAGGAGGGCCGCGGTCCACCACTTGCGGGCGGCGCCGTGGAAACCGGGGCGCAGCAGCGCGAGGCCGATGAGCATGACGACCGCGTACCCGTAGTGCAGGACCTCGGAGTGCACGAGCCAGGGGAAGACCATGCCGAGCACGCCGCCCGCCTCGTGCCGGGGCATGTGCAGGACCCAGACCTGGTAGGCCTGCACGAGGTGCTCGGCCCAGTGGGCGAGGGTGACCACCATGAACCAGGCCAGCGCCTGCATGTGCCGACGGCCGTTGAGCGTTCGGACGATCGACGATCTCGGGGACGTCATCTGGTCGCGCTCCTCTCGTAGGGCGCCAACGCCGACCGCAGCTCGTTCGGCACGTCGACGGGTTCGGCGCCGGTGGGGGTGCGGCGCAGGCAGGCGACGGTCTGGCTGCCGGACGCGACGCGCTGTCCGTCGCGGCGGAAGTCGAAGTCCATCCGCAGGCGGCTGCGCTGCCTGCCCCGCAGGATCATCTCGACGTCGATGACTTCGAAGGCGAAGCACTCGACGAAGTACTCCATGTCGCAGGCGACGGTCGCCAGGACGAGCGACCCCGCGGCCAGGTCGGCGAGGACGCCGGGGGCGTGTTCGGCGAGGAACATCTCCCGGCACCGTCCTTGCCAGTGCAGGTAGTGGGCGAAGTAGACGTTGCCCACGACGTTGGTCTCGTCGAACGTGACGACGTGGCGCCACACGTACCTGCGCACGCTCAGATCACCACCGCGACGACCACGGGGTGCGGCCCCCCGGTGTGGAACCGGGCGGTGACGACGCGGGCGGTGGGTGTTCCGAGCACCACCAGGACGTCGTCGACCACCTCGTCGACGGTCAGCGGCACGTCTCCCACCGCCTGGCGGGCGCACGCGACTCGGGTGGCCGAGACCGACAGCGGTTCGTCGGTCTTGCGGGCGATGGTGGTGGCGAGCTTGCCGTGCGCGGGCTTCGGGGTGGTCGACCACACGACCGGGGCGTCGCCGGTGAGCCGGTCCGCATCGGAGGCGAACTCCGCGCGGGCGGCGATCCCGCACTCGCCGAGCCGTCGACTCAGCCACGGGCCGACGAGCCGGGCGGGCAGCGGTCCCGGCCACCGCCGTGCGGCGATCGCCTTCAGCCGCAGCCCGTCCCACCGCGCCACGGGCGCTCCGGAGCGATCGCGCAGCGCCACGTCGAACACGTACTCGTCATCGGTGTGCTCCCGTTCGCGGGCCGTCACCAGAAGGTCCCCCTCGGGGCGACGCCACACGGTGATCCGTTCCACCGCGACGGGCAGCGCGGTGCGGTGCGGCAGGCAGGCCAGCAGCACGTGGATCGTGGCGTCGTGGGCGGCGATGTCCCCGAGCAGCAGCCGTGAACTGTGGTAGCCGGAGAACCAGTCGCGCGGGTTGGTCCTGATCCACGCCCGCACCTCGAACGCCGTGAGCTTCTCGTAGTCGAGCAACGCGCGCAGCTCGCCGGTGTGGAAGAACAGCGGTCCGTAGAACGGGTGCGGCTCGTCCCGCCGCGGTGGCGACGTGGGCTCGGCGGACGACAGGTCCACGGGGCCCGCCGGGGTGACCGCGGCGGTGAGGTGGTCGGCAGTGCCGCGGACCACGACCTCCACCGAACCCCCGGTGTCGGCTAGGGCGGCGATCCGCAGCGGCCGGGCGTCCCGGTCGTCGACGGTGATGGGGGTGGCGAGTTCGACGTCGGTGAACGTCCAACCGTCGCGCTCCCCCACCACGGCGGCGGCCGCCTGCGCGGCGGCTTCGAGACCGACGACGGCGGGCAGCACGGCGACGCCGTCGATGCGGTGGTCCTCGAGGTAGGGGTCGGTCCCGGTGGAGATCACCGGGTCGAGCACCACCTCGACACCCGGTGTCCAGGTGACGACGTCCGCCGAGAAGCGCAACGGGTCGGGTTCGGGCGTCGCGAACCGCACCACCGGCGTGGCGGGGAACCGTCCGGTCACCAGGAGCGTGACAGGGGCGTCCGGGTCGCCGACCGCCGCGAGCAGCGCCGCCGTGCCCTCTTCCGGGTCGATGGGCGCCACACCGCGGTCGCGCAACGGGCTCAGCACGCCCATCCGGTGGGCCATGCCGACGTCCGACCACGCCGACCACTCCAGCAGCCGGGCACGGCACCGCGGGTGTGCGACCGCCCACGCCTCCAGTTCGGCGCGCATCAGCTCGTTGGCGACGCAGTACTCCGACTGGCCGTGCAGCCCGATGCGACCGATCACCGATCCGAACCCGACGACCAGGCGCGGGTCGTCGATCTCGTCGAGCAGGGCTCGCAGCGCGGTCGCCTTGGGTGCCGTCGTGTCGGCGAGCGAGGTCGCCGTGACGTCGCCGAGTGGTCGGGGCGCGTTGACGCCCGCACCGTGCAGCAGGCCGCGAACCGGGCCGTGCGCGCCCGCGGCGGCGACGATCGCGCGGACCTGGTCCGGATCGGTGACGTCTCCAGCCAGGTAGTGCGCCCCCGGCAGCGCCCGCAGGCCTTCGCGCACCCGTTCGGAGTCCGGTTCCGATCGCCCGACCAGCACCAGCGTGCACCCGGTGCGTTCGGCCAGCGCCGCCGCGCACCGGGCGGTGATGCCGTCGGCACCGCCGGTCACCAGGCACACCTCACCCGCTTCGAGCGGGATGTCCGCGCCGCGCAGGACGCGCACGGAGGTGGCGAGCTGTTCGGCGCGGCCGTCGCGGACCCGGACGGTGCCGCCGCCGACGGGCAGGACGGGCAGCCGGTCACCGGGCGCGATCTCGACCGCGGCGACTCGACACCCGTCGATCTCGGCTCCGACGGCACGGGCGATCGCGGACGCCGCCGGATGCCCGTGGTGCACGATCGTGAGCACGTCGGGGGTGCGCGCCGAGATCTCCCGCAGCAACGCCGAGATGTCCTCGGCGCCCGCCGCGTCGTCGAGCCGGACGGCGAGCCCGCCCACCGCCGAGTCCTCCACGGCGGACTGCCTCGCCACGGCGTGCACCCAGTCGTCCTCGGGTGCGCGGACGGTCCAGCGGCAGGGCGTGGCACGGGGTGTCCACGGCACCCAGCGGTGTTCGAACGCCCGTACCCAGGGCCGTACGCCGACGTCGTCGGTGTGGGCGTCGACCGGGGGCTGGCTCGCGCACAGCGCCGCGATCTCCTCCACCGTCGACTCGGCGGTGGACACGGCGAGCGGTGGCACCCTCCTGCCCAGCCGGTCGGCCACGTCGACGACGACCTGCACGACCTGCAACGAGTTGAGGTGCAGGTCGCCGAGCAGCAGGCTGTCCGGCCGCACGCTCGCCGCGGGCAGCTCCAGGCTGTGGCTGAGGTGCTCGCGCAGCACCGCGACGGGGTCCGGATCGCCGCGGTCCTCGTGCTCTTCCGGTGCGGTCTCCTCGGGTCGCGGGGCCGTCAGGTCCTGTTCGCACGGGTTGGTCAGCATCGTCATGCGGGTGTCCCGGTCGAACCGCCGGTACGGGCGGTCGGCGAACCACGGGTCGAGCGACATGCCGCCGACGCACGCCAGTGCCGCGGTCGTCAGCGCGTGTCCACGTCCGTCGCCACCGCAGTCCACCGACACCACCGGCGTCGTGACCAGGCTCGCGAGCGTGGTGCCGGGTCCGGCTTCCACCAGCAGGTCGCACCGGAGGTGCGCGAGGGCGTCGGTGAACCGGACGGGCAGGGTCGGCTGGCGTGCCAGCAGCGCGGCGGGGTCCTCGCCGCCGAGCTCCGCCCCGGTGACCGTGGAGTACACGGTGCGGCTCGGTGGGCGGAAGCGCGTGTGGGCGAGCCGGTCGGTCAAGGGGGCGACGGCGTGGCGCATGGCCTCGCTGTGGAAGCCGTGGGAGACCGGCAGGAGGGTGGCCGCGGCGCCCCGGTCCTTCGCACGGGCGACGGCGACGCGGACGTCGCCGCTGTCCCCTGCGATGGCGGTGTTCGCGGGTCCGTTGTGCCCGGCGACCGTGACCGGGATGCCGGACAGCAGTTCCCGCACCTGTTCGGGAGGCAGTGCGACGCTCGCCATCGTGGTGCCGCGCCGACCGTGGCGAGCCATGATCGCGCCGCGGTCGGCGGCCAGTGCGAGCCCGTCGGTGGCGGTGAGCGCTCCGGCCCACACCAGTGCGGCGATCTCGCCGAGGCTGTGGCCGGTGGCGCAGGCGAACTCCACTCCGGTGGACTCGAGCCAGCCGAGCGCGGCCAGCGACTGGCGCACGATGGCGGGTTGGGCGACGGCGGTGTCGGTGTCGCCGTCGTTCACCACCACGCCGGGCGGCAGGGCGGGGACGTCGGTGGCCCAGTCGTCGAGCCGGGCGCGCACCGGTGCCGCCTGGCCGGGGAACAGCAGGCCGATCCGGTGCGGACCGCCGTGTGCCAGCACGAAGTCCGCGTCTCGCGGCGCCAGCGGTGTTCCGTCCCACGTGGACAGTGCGGCGCGAGCGCGGGTCGCCGCGGTGGTGAGCTGTTCGGGACCGCTCGCCACGAGGGCGCAGCGCACGGCGCCGCCGAGGCCGCGGCGGTGTTCGGTCGCCGCGAGGTCGTGCAGCTCGGCTTGGCTCAGCGACGGGGCGAGCGCCTCCAGTTCGGCGAGCTGCCGCCCGAGGTCGTCCGGGTCGACGGCGGAGAGCGGCACGATCTCGTGCCGCGGCAACGGCCGCCGGACGGGTACGCCGGTCGAGGCCCGTGGCTCGCCGCCCGCGAGCACGACGTGGGTGTTGACCCCGCCGAACCCCATGGCGGACACCCCGGCCACCACCTGCGGCCCGGTCCACTCCTCGGGTTCGTCCAGCACTCGCACGGAGCGGTTGCCGCGGAGCAACCCGTGCGGCTCGTCGCACCCGGTGGTGGGCGGCAGCACCCGGTGGTGCACCGCGAGCGCCGCCTTGATCAGCCCGGCGACGCCCGCGGCGGCCTTGGTGTGCCCGATGTTCGCCTTCACCGAGCCGAGCGCGGCGGGCTTGGCCGCGGTGGCGCGGACGCTCGTCAACGTCAGCAGTTCGACGCGGTCCCCGACTTCGGTGCCGGTGCCGTGGCCCTCGAAGTACCCGGCGGCGACCGGGTCGAGCCGGGCCATCTCGTAGGCGCGCCGCAGCGCCTTGGTCTGCCCGGCCTGCTCGGGCCTGGTGAGGCCGCCCGCGCCGTCGGAAGCGGTGCCCCATCCCGCGATCGTGGCGTAGACGCGATGACCGGCGCGCAGGGCGTCGTCCGCGCGCATGAGCCCGACGACGCCGCACCCCTCGCCGGGCAGGAACCCCGTCGGCCTGCTGTCGTAGACGCGCATCGAGGCGCCTCGGGCCACCGCGCCCATCCGCGCGAAGCCGACCAGCTCGAACGGGTCGAGGCTCAGGTCGACGCCGCCCGCGAGGGCGAAGTCCAGCTCGTGGCTGGCGAGCGCGCGACACGCGGCCATGACGGCGAGCAGGCTCGACGCGCACGCGCCGTCCACGGTGTAGCCCGTGCCGTGGAAGTCGAAGTGGTTGCAGACGCGGCCGGCGATGGTGTTCGCGAGCGCCCCCGCCAGCGACTCGTCGCCCGGTTCCGGGAACGGGGCGCGCACGAGGTCGCGCATCGCCGTCGCGACCAGGTCGGCGTCCTGCGGGGACAGCCCGGAGGCGGCCATGGCGGCGAGCGCGGCGCGGTGGATGAACGGCCAGCGCAGCCGCAGTGTCGCCGCGCGGGAGAACTCGCCGGTGAGCGAGTTGCCCAGCACCACGCCGACCCGGTCGCGGTCGAGCCCCTCGGCGTCGGGGTGTCCGGCGTCGGCGAGCGCTTCCGCGCAGGTTTGCAGTGCGAGCCAGTGCGTCTGGTCCACGGCGCGGTACAGCGGTCCGGGCACGCCGAACGCGGCCCGGTCGAACTCCCAGCCGCGGAGCAGGCCCGCGTGCGAGACGTACGTCTGGTCGGCCTGCTCGCCCCGGTAGGCGGCTCCGAGCCTGCCCTCGGGCAGGGACCGGAAGCCCTTGCGGCGGCCCAGCACGGTCTGCCACAACTCGTCCACGCCGGTCGCGTCCGCGTACCGGCATGCCATGCCGACGACGGCGATCGCGGCCGTCATCAGGCCGTCCCGGCGCGCGACCGCATCCGCGGCACGACGAAAAGCACGACGCCGCGCAGCAGGCAGGTGATCACCAGCGCGAAGAACAGGCCGAACGAGATCTCGTTGAGCACGAGCAGGCTGTAGACCACGGCGACGGTGGCCCCGTAGACCACCTGGTTGCGGGTCTTGGTGGGGCTGGTCGCGGGGTCGGTGATCATGTAGTTGGTGAACAGGATGAACGCCAGTCCGGTCATCGGCAGCAGCGCGCCGATGAGGGCGTGGTCGAGCAGCAGCCACCGTAGCAGCGCCTGCGCGACGAACGCGCCGAGCCACCCGAGGATGAGCGGCATCTTGCCGGTGAGCTTGGCGTTGAGCATCGAGCCGAACATGAGGATGCCGAGCGGGATGAGCCAGTCCAACGCGCCGCTGGTGAAACTGGTGAAGTGGTAGGGCGGTGCGATGCCGACCCACGGGAACAGGACCAGGGAGAGGGCGATGCCGGTGTTGGACGGGTTGAGGAAGTGCCGGAGCTTTCCGTTGACCTTCAACCGGAACACGTACTTGGAGCCGTTGCCCACGACGATCGCGAACAGGTACGGCCACAGCGACGCGTTGCCCCACATGAGCATCGCGCACGCGAGACCGGTGATGTGGGCGGGCAGCAGGAAGATGACGGCCTCGCGCACGCCCTTGGTGAACTCGGGCCTGCGGCCGAACGCCCACGCGTCGAGCCACTCGAACAGCATGGCGGCGGCGTAGCTCGTGAGCGCGGCGACGATCGGGGTGATCGGCGCCTGTTCGAAGCCGAGGAACAGGTGGCCGATGATGTTGAAGATCGTGATGGTGGTGGCGAAGCGGGCGAGAGCCCGCACCCTGCGCTGCTCCGGGGTCAACCCCGTGGGCGCGGTTGGCGCCGAGGGCTCGGTCCCGGCACGCGGATCCGGGATGACGCGGGCGTTCTGGTTCCGGGTGGTCGAGGTCATCGGATCTCCGCCGTTCCGTCGGATCGCAGGTGGACGGTCGAGGTCCCGCGCGGGATGGTCACCTCGGCGCGGTGCGACCCGGTGGAATCGCGCCAGGTGATGGTGGCGGGCGCGGAACCACCTCCGGGCAGCGCGAAGTGCAGTTCCGCCGCCGAGACACCGGTGTGCCCGTTCGCCGGGTAGAGCTGAGCCTTCTGCGCCCGCGTCGGGTGCCGCAGCTCGACCTGGGCGCCGATCGCGGTGACGGGCACGCCCGCGTCGCCGTCCCTGGTGATCCGCACGTCCGCCGCGTCCGCGCTGCCGCCCTCGTTGAGCAGCAACGTCGAGTCCTCCCACTGATTGGCGACCAGCGCGTCGAGCCGGTTGTCGCCGTTGACGTCCCCCAGCGCGAGCGCACGGGTGTTGTCGGGGAAGGAGATGCCGACCTGGCCCGCGAGGTCGCTGTAGCGGCCGTCCGGCCCTCGCACCCAGAACCGGTTCGGCTCGCGCCCGGACAGGTCGTCGCCGGGACCGAAGTTCGGCCACGCGGCCGGGTACCGCAGCAGCTCGTCGTTTCCCATGGCGAGCTCCTGCAACAGCGGCCAGCGGTTGACCTCGCCCTTGAGGAAGCCGTTGGCCTGCATCAGCTCGTCACCCCCGTCGTTGTCGAAGTCGCCCGCCTTGACGTCCCAGCACCAGCCCGCACGAGCCAGGCCGAGTTGCTCGCTGCGTTCGCGGAACGGCGTGCGGCCCGCGGCGAGGTCCTGCTCGGTGCCGTCGGGCACGAACGCGAAGTTGCTCTCGTGCAACGCGTACGGAGTGGTGATGTTGCTGACCACCATGGTGGGCAGGCCCGCTCCGTCTGGGTAGGTGAACGTGACGCCCATGCCCTTGAAGGAGTCGTGGCCCAGTGTCTCGGACTTGGGGGTGACGAGGTCACGGTCGCCGGTGACCTCCAGCAGCTTCACGGCGCCGGGTGTCGACTGGTTGACCATCAGCTGGTCCGGGCCGAAGTCGTTGGCCTGGTAGATCTCCGGCAGTCCGTCACCGGTCATGTCCTGCAGGCCGGTGGCGAGCGTCCACGACTTCGCGGCCGAGTCCGACAGCGCCACGCTCGCGTCCACGACGGACGGCGCCTGGTCGGCGGCGACCGGTTTGGTGAGCAGGATGCGGTTCGTGCCCCCGTTGCGACCGAGCGACATCGAGTTCTGCATCTGCATCCGCGACTCGTCGTCGGCGGCCGGGTCGAGCACGCGCGCGCCGTCGGGGAAGTAGTTGCCCACCAGCAGGTCGAGGTGGCCGTCGCCGTCGATGTCGCCGACGTTGAGCGTGCCGGAGTTCCACACCGCCGTCGGCTCGACCAGTTCGACCGCCCGGTAGCCCTGACCGGTCGCGATGCCCTTGTTGAGGTAGAGCACCGGTGAGCGGCCCCAGTAGTGCACGACGAAGTCGACGTCGCCGTCCTCGTCGAGGTCCGCGGGCACGCAGCCCATGGGCGCCATGGTGTGGTCGTACCTCAGACCGTCGGCGGTGAGCGGGACGGGCTCGAACTCGCGTCCGCCACCGCTGCCCGGCACCGGCCGCACGGTCACCGAGTCGTCCCTCGGGTCCACCAGGCACATGTCGGCGGAGCGGCCGATGCCGCGCACGTCGGCGAGCGCGACCGCGGCGCCGACCGACGAGATCCAGCCGCGGATGCCCCGCAGACCCGGTGCGACGACGCGTTCCGTCCGCGCGTCGGGCGGGGCGTTGGTGAGCTGGCGCACCGAGAACCGGTGGTGCTGCGCGAGTTGGGCGGCAGCACCCTCCCCGAGGCCGGGTCGCACCACCGCGAGTCCGAACGCGACGCACACCGCCGTGATGGTGGCCGACACGAGGACTCTTCGAACGGTTTTCGACATGCTGCGTTCCCCCGCCGTGTACTGGATTCCGGTGCGGCGCCGTCCGCGCGCGCCGAAAGGACGGGCGTGCGCATCCTCGTGATGTCCGAGCACGGGCCGGTGCGTCGTCGACGCCTCCGCGCACCGCCTGCCCGGTGTTCTGGGCCGGTCTGGACGACCGCGATCAGGGGCGGGTGGTCACCGTTTCCGCGGTCGCGGAGATCGGTGCGCACGTGGTCGCCCCTGCGGGAGTGGCCTTCTTCGCCGCGTCACCGGCCGTGGGTGCCAGGTCGGCGACCCGGAGGAGCGGGGGCGGACGGGCACGGGCGACGGTGCTGAAGGCACGTGTGCGCTCACTTCCACTCACCCCCAACGAAGTACAGTTTTTTAAAGCTAATCCCCGTACATTCGTAGCAGCCGTGCCAGCGACAACCAAGCTGGGGCGTCGGAGTTCACGCCATCGTCGCAGCAGTATTCACTTTGAGTAACGGACACATCAGGCAAGTTGATCGCCCGGACAACACCCCTCGACGCGCGTCGCCCCGGAGGGAAAGATCCCTCCGGGGCGACGGTGTACTTCAACTACACGTAGTCGAATAGCGAGCTGCTACGCCCCCAACCGCTCTGCGGCCAGCCGCGTTCCCTCCACCCTCGCGGCGATCTTGGCGAAGGCCGTCTCCCGCGACGTCGACGTGTCGTCCGCGAACGGCGAGAACCCGCAGTCGTCGCAGGTGCCCAGGTACTCCACCGGGATGAACTCGGCCGCTTCCAGCACCCGGTCGCGCACCTGCTCCGGCGTCTCCACCACCGGGTCGATCGGATCGATCACCCCGACGAACACCGTCTGGTCGTCGCGCCGGTGGTCGGCGATCACCCGCAGCACCCTCCGCGGGTCCGCCTCGCTCGCGAGTTGCACGTAGAACTTCTTCGCCTTGAGCTGGAAGAGTTCCGGGAGCAGCTCCGCGTAGTCGACGTCCGCGCTGTGCGTCGAGTCGAAGTCGCCTCCGGGGCACGTGTGCACGCCGATCCGGCTCAGCCGCTCGTCGGAGAACCGGTCCAGCACCGCGTTGTTGAGCGCGACGAAGTCCCGCAGCACGCCCTTCGACGGGTCCAGCTTCACCGAGAGCCTGCCCTCGGTGAAGTCGAGTTGCACGGTGTCCGCACCGGCGTCCAGGCAGGCGGCGATCTCGCGTTCGCTCTCGTCCACCAGGTCACCGAGGAACCGCTCCCTCGGGTAGCCCTCGATCCCCTCGGCCGGGTACAGCAGGCTCAACGCGGACGGCGCGATCACCGACTGCTTCACCGGCAGGGACGTGTGCCCACGCGCCTTCACCAGGTACCCGTCGGCACGGGTGGCGTAGCGGAACGGCCCGCTCGCCAGCGCGGGCAACGTCCGCGTGTGCCCGTCGGCGAACGGGATCACGACACCGTCGGGCACCAGGTTCGCGAGCCCGTGCACCGGGTACGTGGCGAAGCTCGGCTTGCCCTGCTCACCATCGCTCACCACGGGCGAACCCGTGGACTCGAACCGCCGCAGGGTGTCCACGACGGCATCGTCCACGAGCACGGCGAACCGCGCCTCGTCGATCTTCCCGGCGGCCAGGTCACCCATGCCCTGGACCAGTCGGCCGGGCCGCGGAACGCTCCCGATCGGCTCAGTCGGAATCATCAGATCCTTCTCCTCTGATTGTTCACCCCGCGCGAGCACCGCGCGCTCATTCCCGTCGAATGACGAACCCCGTCCGGAAGCTAGCACCAACCGAAGTGCCGCAAAACAGCTCAACCGGACTTCACCCGGTCGGCGGCACCGCTCCACAATGTACCGTCGCGACCGACGAAATCGAGCTGTGCTCACGACTTCCTCGCTCCGATCACCCGAAGAGCTGATTGCCCACCCCCTAGCCACACCACTCCCGCGCGGTTACCGTGAGGATTCCGGGATGGGTCACGAGTCGAGCAGAACCGCACGAGCACGAACACTCGAACGAATGTGAATGCGCGTTTTCCCGAATTCCACGCCAATTGGACGACACGGACGAAGATCATTCATCTCGATGTCACCGGAGGAGGACCCGCCGCAGGTGAGCACGAACTCGGGGCTCTCCCCACCGGAAGGTCTGGCGGCGCTGGCGGACGCACCGACGGTGACGCCGGTGGCCCGGTTCACGACGGAACGGCTGACCTGCTTCGCGAAGCTCGAGTACGCCAACGTGCACGGCAGCCTCAAGGACCGCCCCGCCCGCCAGGTGCTGCGCCGCGCCGCCGAACGCGGTGAGCTCACGCGGGCGAGCACGGTCGTCGAGTCGTCGTCGGGCAACTTCGCCGTCGCGCTGGCGTCGTTCTGCCGGGTGCTGGGCGTGCCGTTCATCCCGGTCATCGACTCGAACGTCAACGCCGCCACCGAAGCGCACCTGCGCCTGCTCTGCGCACGGATCGAGAAGATCGGCCCCGGAGTGGCCTCGCCGCTGGCGGCGCGACTGGCGCGGGTGCGCGAGCTGTGCGCGTCGCTCGCGGACGTCTACTGGCCCGACCAGTACACGAACCCGGACGCGGTACGGGCTCACTACGCGGGCACCGGCGCCGAACTGAGCCGCCTCCCCGACCGGCTCGACCACGTGTTCGTCGGCGTCGGCAGCGGAGCGACGATCGCGGGCGTCTCCCAGCGGCTCAAGGAGGACTCGCCGCGCACCCGCGTGGTCGCGGTCGACGTCCAGGGGTCGACCATCTTCGGCGGCCCGCCATCCGACCGGCACATACCCGGCATCGGCTCCAGCATGTCGCTGCCCCTGCTCGCCGACGCCGTCGTCGACGACGTCGTCGTGGTGTCCGAAGTGGACACCGTGCGGGGATGCCGGGACCTCTTGCGCGAACAGGGCATCTTCGCGGGTGGCTCGTCAGGCAGCGCGTACGCGGCGATCAGCCGCTACTTCGACGACTACCGCGGCCCCCACCAGAACGTCGCGTTCCTGTGCGCGGACCGGGGCAGCGCGTACGCGGACACCGTGTACGACCCGAGGTGGGTCCGGGAAGTCCTGGGATGACCCGACTCGCAGCGGAGGGGTGAGGTGGATGCGCGTCCCGTCGTTCTCGGTGGTGACCGGCTCGCAGGTGGCGGAAGTGCTCGACGGGCAGGAGCACCGCGTCGTCGACGTCGTCGAGGCCGCGTACCGCCTGCACGGCGAGGGGCGCACGGTGAACCCGCCGTCCTACTTCCTGCGGTTCCCCGACCAGCCGTCGAACCGCATCATCGCGTTGCCCGCCTCGCTCGGCGGGGACCACGCGGTGCACGGCCTGAAGTGGATCTCCAGCTTCCCGCACAACGTCGAGCACGACGTGCCCCGCGCGTCGGCCGTGCTGCTGCTCAACGACGCGCGGAGCGGATACCCGTTCGCCTGCGTGGAGAGCTCCATCATCAGCGCCACCCGCACCGCGGCGTCCGCGGCGCTCGCCGCGACCGTGCTGACCCGCGGCCGACCGCGACCGCGGCGGGTGGGTTTCGTGGGCACCGGGCTCATCGCGCGGTACGTCCACCGCTACCTGCTCGCCACCGGTTGGTCGTTCGAGGAGATCGGCCTGCACGACATCCGCGCCGCGCACCTGGCGGGTTTCCGCGATCACCTCCGCGAGGTCGACGACACGCCGGTGGTGGCGCACCCGTCGGCACCGGACCTGATGAGGTCCTGCGACCTCGTCGTGTTCGCCACCGTCGCGCCCGAACCGCACGTGTCGGATCCGACCTGCCTGACGCACAACCCGGTCGTGCTGCACGTGTCCCTGCGCGACCTGTCCCCCGCGCTGGTCCTGGCCGCCACCAACATCGTCGACGACGTCGACCACTGCCTGCGGGCCCGCACGTCCGTGCACTTGGCCGAACTGGCGACCGGCGACCGCTCCTTCGTGCACGGCACGCTCCACGACGTGCTGGAGGGCCGCGTCACGCCACCGACCGACACCCCTCTCGTCTTCTCCCCGTTCGGTCTCGGCGTGCTCGACCTGGCGCTGGGTGTGCACGTGTACCAGGAGTTGGCCGCACGGGGAGCGCTGGTCGAGGTGCCGGGGTTCTTCCACGAACTGAACCGCTACGGACCGGCCCAGAGGTCGCCGACGTCCACGGACCACCGGGAGTGAGGTCGCAGGCAGGGGACCACCTCATCGCAACCGTGGCCACGACGACGCGGAGCGCCAACGACTGGTGGTGGGCGGCGCGTCACACCGGTCGTCGCGCTCCGGCACGAGGTGACGCCGTCTCACGCGTTTCGACGAACGCACCGGACACGCGACAGAGCCACGCCAGGTTGACCGCGAGATCGACGACCGCGCCATGTACGCCAAGCAGCCCGTGGTGCTCAGCGCGATGACCACGACGATGGGTGAGATCAGGTGGCTCGGCCCCGCCGGGTCAGGGCGGCGGCGAAGCGAGAGTCCACGTGGAACGCGGGCCGGCCCTGCCGGGTGGCGGACGCGCCGGGGAAGTGGGCGGTCAAGACTTCTCCGGCGAGGTAACCCGTGACGGCCGGGTGCCCTTGAGCCCGTTGCGGTCCTCACTCGCCCCGCGTCGCCGAGTTCAGTTCTCCAGCAGCTTGTGGACGTACCACCGCAGGAGCCGTTGCTCACGCGGCAGGTCGTAGCGCTGCGGTTCCACGGCCGCGCACAGGTGCAGGCCGTTGATCATCGCCAGCACGTACGCCGCTTGGTCGTCGACGTCTTCCTCGGCCACGTGCCCCTGTCCGGCGAGTGTCGACAGCCAGCGGTGCACGGCGGCGGTCGACGCCTCGTGAGCGGCGTGCAGGACGTTGCGAAGACCGAGTGGGGCGTCCGGGGCCAAAGCTGTGCAGTAGAGGTCGAACCAGTTGCTCCTCGAAGAACTCTCGTGGCCGGGTTCCGGCAGGAACTGCTCGAGGCAGTCGTAGAGACGCGCGGCCGGGTCCTTCGCGTCGTCGTCGATCTCCAGGTCGCCGAGGATTGAGGTGATCAACTCGGTGGTCACGGCGCGGTGGAGGTCGACCTGCGAGGGGAAGTAGTGGCGCAGGGTGGTTGCGCCGATGCCAGCCTCGCGCGCGACTCCCCGGACGCTGAGGGCGCCGAAGCCACTTCTGCGAGCCAGCCGGAGCGCGGCTTGGATCAGCTCTTCCCGTGCGGTCACGTTCCCCAGCGTACCGGCACGATATCGCTCCGCGTACCGGTACATTTGCCCAAAACTGTACCGGTACGTATTCTCCTTTCGTACTAGTCGAGTCGAGGGAGTCGCCATGACGGAACCACTGCTCGAGCCAACGGCAACGCGTCCCACGCATCCGGGCTGGCCCGAGGTGCTCGCGGCCGCCGTCACGTACGCGCTGGTCTACCTGGCCGGTCCGCCTCTGGTCGATCGACTCGTGGGCGACTCCGCGGTGGCGTCCGGGTTGACCTACGCCGCCCTGTCCGGGGTGATGGGCCTGCTGGCGTTCGCCGCCGCGTTCATGATCCGGATCCGTGAGTGGCCGGTGTTCGGCGTTCGTGCCGCGCCCGCGCGCTGGTTGTTGATCGCGGTGGGCCTGGGAGTGGGTGCGGTCGTGCTCTCGCAGATCGCCTCCGTGACCGTGATCGCGTTGCTGGGAGACCGCGCCGCTGACGTGCAGGAGGAATACCGGGAGGCAGCGTCCGCCGGACCGGTCGCACTGGTCCTGCAACTGCTGTTCCTCGCCGTGCTCACGCCGCTGGGCGAGGAACTCGCCTTCCGCTCGGTCCTGACCAACGCGCTGTCGCGGTACGGCGCGTGGGTCAGCGGTGTGGTCAGCACGCTCGTCTTCGCCGCGGTCCACGGCCTGAACCTGACGCTGGTACCCGCGATCGTCGTGGGTGGCATCAACGCGTACCTGTTCCTGCGCACCAGGTCGGTGTGGCCCGGCGTGATCGTCCACGCCGTCAACAACGGCGCCAGCACTGTCCTCGCGAGTCTCGTCGTCGTCGCGTCCTAGGAGTTCGCGTGGACGGAGTCGAGGCTCGCGCACGCCACCACGCCCGGTCCAGACCTGAGGAGAAGCGATGGCCCACACCCGCGGACACCGCGAAGGCGACGCACAGATCGCGCCGGGAAAGTCGGACGAACCAGCCCGCAACGGGCCGGCACGGAGTTCCAGGCGGGGACGCACCCGCGGTCCTGACGAGGTCGACGCCGCGAGAAGGCAATGGCGGGAACTGAGGCCGTGGGGTAGTCCGATGGCGCGGGCGGACAAGGTCCTGGTCGGCGTGATGGCGGCCATGATCGCCGTGTGGTTGATCTCCCTGCCGCTGCGCCCGTTCTTCCTGGGCTCGCACCCGGTCGCGACCGCGGCGGTGACGGGGAGTTCGTCGGCGGTGGGCGCCGGTGCCGCGTTCGCGCGGATCGGGCAAGCGGACCTGTGGCTGGTCGTCGCCGCCGGGATCATCGGGCGGATCAAGTTCGACTGGCTCTACTGGTGGGCGGGACGCCGCTGGGGCGAGAAGGGGGTGCGATTCTTCGTACCGACCGAGCGGGCGGGACGACTCGTCCCGCGACTGCGTTCCTGGCCGGCCTGGAGGAAGATCGCGCTGGTCGCCGCCGCCTCGGTGCCCGGCGTGCCCGCGGTCCTCGCTTTCCTGCTCTCGGGGCTGACAGGGATGTCGCTCCTGACGTTCCTGGTGGCGGACGTGCTCGGCGCCGGTCTCGTGGTCGGCTTGATCGCGGGCCTGGGCTACGGGCTCGGCCAAGAGGCCGTCGACGTGGTCCTGCTGGTCGATCTCTACGCGCTGTGGATAACCCTGGCGTTCGCCGTCGTGATCGCGGTGCAGGCAGGCCGTGCCCAGGTCGCACGCCAGAAGGAACAGCGTTCCGCCTAGGACCGCACTGTGGCACGAGGTCGAACGGGGTGGACAAGCGACCGGTGCCAGTTCGACCTCGCTACGTCTCCCCCTGAACGATCTTGCTGTGTGTGGACCCGGCAAGCCTCGACGCCTTGGCCCGCTGGACGGCCCGAACAGGAACAGATCTACGATTGGGCCATTCGGACTAGCGGAAGTGCTGACGTGACCATGTGGACGGGCAAAGCGCATCCGGCTCACGCCGCCGGGAGTGCGGCAAGAGCGCCATCGATCGATGATCTGCTGAAGCGGGTGGCACTCGGCGACAGACGCGCGTTCGACGCCCTCTACCAAGCGGGTGCCACCAAGGTCCACAGCGTGATCCGCCACGTCGTCGACGACGGTGCCGTGGCCGAGGAGGTGGCGTTCGACGTCTGGCTCCAGGTGTGGAGGAGCGCCCCGAACCAGGAGGCGGCACGGGGTGGAGCGATGGGCTGGCTGCTGATCACGGCTCACCGCAACGCGATCGCCCGTCTTCGCTCCTCGCCCGTCCCTGAGCTGCCGGGGGCCGCGGCTGCCCTTGCGGCGCTCCGCGCCTCACCACGCGCCGCCACACCGGCGGAAGACCAGTGGCGAGCTGTGTCGATGGCCTACGGCGGCAGGACTCGTGAAGAGATCGGTGCGGTCCTGGGAGTAGAGCGGGGCACCGTGCCGCGGTTGCTGAGGGACGGGGTGAAGCAGGCTCGGGGATCGTTCGACACGATGACCTGACCCGGAGTGCCGGACTGGGCAAACCGGGTCAGGTCACTGGGAACGCGGTTCCGGATCCCGATGGACACCGAGGTTGCGCAGGGTGGGGTTCACGGTGGCGAAGATCGTCAGCAGGGCGACTCCTCCCGTGCAGGTGAGAATGGCTTGAGTCGGGGTGAGCAGTTCCACCAGGGCTCCGCCGACCGCTGGTCCGGCGATCGCGGCGATGCCGAGGGCCACGCCCATGACACTGCTCAGTCGGCCGCGTAGTTCATCCGGTGTGAGCAGCAGCTGGTAGGTGGTGATGGTGGTGTTCGCGGTGGGTGCCAGGAACGCCGCGGCCGCGAACAGCACCCCGGTCGGGATCCCGGCGTCCACGACGAGCGCCAACGGGATCAAGCCGGTGATCACCCAGAAGACACCGACGATGGACGTGTGCGGGCGAAGCGCTCGGTGCAGACGCGGGGCCGCGAGCGCGCCCAGGATGCCGCCGCCTCCGAGCATGGCGCCCATGATGCCGATGTGGCCCGGCGACACGCCCTGCTGGTGCGCGAGTGCGATCATCAGCAGGTAGAAGGCCTGGAAGAAGAGGTTGAGTCCGACCGCGCAGATGGCGACCACGCGCACCACGGGTTGCTTCCACACCCACCGCAGTCCCTCCCCCACCTCGAGGTGGAAACGACTGGCTTGTGCGCGTCGCCGTTCCCGAGCGGGAATGCGGACGAACAGCAACGACACGAACGTCGCCACGTGCGATATCGCCTCCACCGCGAACGGCAGCCACCGACCGAGGCCGAACAGCAAGCCGCCGATCGCGGTGCCCGAGAGTTGTCCCAGGTAGCCACGCGCCGCGTTCATGGCCACCGCGTCGGAGAGCTGGTGCTCGGGCACGATCGTGGGCAGTGCGGCGTCTTCGGCCGGTTCGGACAGCGCCCGGCAGACACCCAGGACGATGACGGCCGCCACCACGTGCTGCACGCCCACCAGGTTCCACCAGAGGCCGACCACGAGGAACCCTATGGTCACCGCCTGCACTGCTTCGCAGACGAGCATCACAGTTCTGCGGTTCCACCGGTCGACCAGGGCTCCGGCGGGCAGTCCGACGACCAGTTGGGCGGCGGCGCTGGCGCCCAGTACGAGACCGGAGGCCGTCGCGGAGCCGGTCAGCACCAACACCAGCAGCGGGAGTGCGATGGTCGAGGCGCTGGCGCCCGCCTCGGACAGCGCTTGGCCGACCCACAGCAGTCGGTAGTCGCGGTTGCGTGAGAGCGAGGTGGTCATCGTCGGCCCCGGCAATCCGCGGCGATGCCGCGCAGGGCGTCGACGAAGTCCTGTGCGATCCGCTGCACGGTGGCGGTGTCGTGCCGGTCGGGTTGGTAGTACCAGGTGAAGCGGAGTTCACCTGACGAGACGCCGCCCACCACCTCCAGCAGGTGCGGTCCGCGGTCTGTCGGGTCGCTGTCCTGCCCGACGGGGTCGTGAACCGCCCGATAGAGGCCGCCGGTGGTGTTGTCGGTGGTGCTGCCGGACTGGCCCAGGTAGTTGAACACCACCTGTGGTCCCGGCCCGGCGAGGCGGCGTCGCGCTTCGGAGGAGCCCAGGTGGCGCAACGCCCCGAATCCGAATCCGTTGCCGGGAACGGTGCGCAATTGCCTGCGCACGGTTTTCACCAGGTCCCGCCAGCGGGGTTGGTCGTCGTCGGGCAGGGTGATCGCGACCGGGTAGAGGGTGGTGAACCAGCCGACCGTGCGGGACAGGTCGGCGTCCAGGACGTCCTCCCGGCCGTGGCCCTCCATGTCCAGCGACACGGTTGGCTGTCCGGTGAAGTGGGACAGGGCGCGGGCGAGTGCGGCGAGCAGGACGTCGTTGACCCGTGTGCGGTAGGCGGTGGGGGCTTGGTGCAGCAGTGCGTCGGTGTCCTCGGCGCCCAAGACCACGTGCACGGTGGCGCCCGGGGTGCCCGGCACCGGCTGGTCGTGGTCCACGGGCAGGGGTTCGGCCTTGAGCGCGGAAGCCCAGTGGTCCAGTTCGTGGTCCAAGCCGCCTTGGGCGGTGTGCCGCCTCAGGCTCTTGGCCCACTGCTGGAACGACGTGGACTTGGCGCCCAGGTCCACGGCCTCGCCGCGCGCGGCCTGCCGGTAGGCGGTGTCGAGGTCGTCGAGCAGGATCCGCCACGACACGCCGTCCATGACGAGGTGGTGCACGGTCAGGAACAGCAGGGGTGAGGGCATGGCCTCGGAGTCGAACAGCACCGCCTTGACCAAGGGTCCCGCTGTGAGGTCGAGGCTCGCGTGCGCTTGGTCGGCGACTTGCACCACGCGGGCGTGGCGCTGCTCCTGGTCAAGCCCGGTGAGGTCGTGCCGCTGCGGTGGGGTGGCCTGCCGCACCGGGGTGTTGTGCTGGCGCCACTGGCCGTCCACCTGGTCGAAGCGCATCCGCAACGCGTCGTGGTGGGCCAGGACGGCGGCCCAGGCGCGGTCCAGCGCGAGCTGGTCGGTTTCCGCGGCCAGTTCCAGCAGCATCGACTGGTTGAAGTGGTGCGGAGCGACCGTGCGGGTGTCGAAGAACCACTGCTGGATCGGGGTGAGAGGAACGTCGCCGACCACCTCGGCGGTGTCCTCGGGCCGCGAGTCGACCGCAGTGACGACTGGGGCGAGGGATTCGATCGTCTGGTGGCGGAACAGTGCCTTGGTGGTCAGGGCCAGGCCTGCTTTCCGTGCACGGGAGACGACCTGGATGACCAGGATGGAGTCGCCGCCCAGGTCGAAGAAGTTGTCGCGCACCCCCACCCGGTCGGCGCCCAGCACGCTGGCCCACACGTCGGCGAGCGTGCTCTCCACCGGGGAGCGAGGGGGCACGTGGCGCGACTCGTCGTCGGAGGTCGGTTCCGGTTCGGGGAGCGCCGTACGGTCGAGTTTGCCGTTGGACGTGACCGGCAGGGCGGACAGCGCCACGAACGCGGAAGGCACCATGTAGGCGGGCAAGGTCCTGCTCAGCGACTCGCGGAGTTCGGCGGCCCCCGGTTCGGTCCCCGTTGCCGCGACGACGTAGGCGACCAGACGGGTGTGGCCTTGTCCGGTGTCCCTGGCCACGACCGCGGCCTCGGTGACACCGGGGTGCTGGAGCAGCGCGGACTCGATCTCGCCGGGTTCGATGCGGTACCCGCGGACCTTGATCTGGTCGTCGATGCGTCCGAGGTAGTCGAGCGTGCCGTCCGGGCGGCGGCGGACCAGGTCCCCGGAGCGGTACATCCGCTCCCCTGGTGCGCCGAACGGGCATGCCACGAAGCGGGACGCGGTCAGTCCGGGCCGGTTCAGGTAACCCCTGGCGAGCCCGTCGCCCGCGATGCACAGCTCGCCGGGCACCCCGATGGGCACCGGTCGCAACTGGTCGTCCACGACGTGGAGGCGGGTGTTCCAGACGGGTCGGCCGATCGGCACCGGGCCCGTGCCGAGTGGTTCGCCGGGGTGGACCCGGTGCTCCACGCAGCCGACGGTCGCCTCGGTCGGGCCGTATTCGTTGATCACGGTGGCGGTCGGGTTCGCACGTCGCCATTCGGCGATCACCTCGCCCAGCAACTGCTCGCCGCCGACGACCAGGTCGCCTGTGGGCGACAGCTCTGCGGGGACCGTGCCCAGCAGGGGTAGGTGGCTGGGCGTGGCTTTGAGGAACGTCGTCTGCTCCCCTGGTGCCGCGTCCTCGTCCAGGTCGGCGACCACGACGCGGCCGCCGACCAGCAGCGGCCCGAACAGGGTGGTGATCGTGAGGTCGAAGGACACCGGTGAGTGCAGCACGGCCGCGCCGCGCAGGCCGGGGTAGGCCTCGCACGCCCAGGCCAGGTAGTTCACCACCGAGCGGTGTTCGACCACGACCCCCTTGGGACGGCCGGTGGAGCCGGAGGTGTAGATCACGTAGGCCGGGTCCCGCGGGGTCAGCGGTCGTAGCCGGTCGCTGTCGGTGGGGTCGTCGTGGGAGTAGGCCTCGTCCGAGCGCACCGAGGCCGAGTCGTCGAGGACCAGGACCGGCCGGGCATCCTGCAGCACGAACGCGATCCGGTCGGCCGGGTGGTCGGGCTCGATCGGGACGTACGCCGCGCCTGTCTTGAGCACGGCCAGCACCGCGACGACCAGGTCCGCCGAACGCGGGAGCCGGATCGCGACGTAGCGGTCCGGTCCGACGCCTTGGGAGATCAGTCGGTGTGCCAGGCGGTTGGCGCGGGCGTTGAGCTGGGCGTAGGTCAACGACACGGCACCGTCGACCAGTGCGGTCGCGTGGGGTGTGCGAGCGGTTTGTGTTTGGACGAGGCCGGTGACCGTGGTGTCGGGGACGGGGTGGCTGGTGTCGTTGCCCGCGTGCAGGACGTGCCGCTGCTCATCGGAGGTCATCAGTCGCAGGGCGGCGATCGGCTGGTCGGGGTCGGTGACGATGTCGTCCAGCAGGACTGCCAGGTGTCCGGTCATCCGCTCGATGGTGGCGGCGTCGAACAGGTCGGTGTTGTAGTTGATCGCGCCGTGCAGTGCGTCGTGGGCCTCCTGGAACTCCACGGTGAGGTCGAAGTTGGCCGCCACCACCGGAAGCGGCAGGTCCTCGACCTGCAGGCCGGGCAGTTGCGGTGCCTGCTCGGGAGCGTTCTGGAGGATCACCATCGCCTGGAACAGCGGGGTGCGGCTGGTGTCGCGGTCGGGCCGCAGTTCTTCCACCACGCGTTCGAAAGGCACGTCCTGGTGCGCGAACGCGTCCAAGGCGGTCGTGCGCACGTCGCCGAGGAAGTCGCGGAACGTGCGCGCTTGGTCCACTGTGGACCGCAATACGAGGGTGTTGACGAAGAACCCGACCAGGCCGTCCAGTTCGGCTCGTTCACGGCCGGAGGCGACGGTGCCCACAGTGATGTCGTCCTGTCGGGACCAGCGGGCGAACAGCACCTGGCAGGCGGCGACGAGCGCCATGAACAGGGTGCTGTCCTGTTGCCGTGCCACGGTTTTCAGCGCGTCGGCCGTGTCGACGGGCAGGCTGAAAACGTGCACGGCGCCGCGGTTGGTGCGCACGGCGGGTCGCGGCCGGTCGGTCGGCAACTCCAGCGGGGCGACTCCGGCGAGCCGGTCCCGCCAATGTGCGAGCTGATCGTCCAGTCGAGGTCCGGTCAGGCGTTCCCGCTGCCACGTCGCGTAGTCGGCGTACCGCACGGGAAGGTCGGGCAGTGTGCCGTCCGCGTCGGATGTCAGTGCGCGGTAGAGGGTGCTCAACTCGCCGGTGAGCACGCCGTTGGACCAGCCGTCGGTGATGATGTGGTGCATCGCCAGCAGCAGCACGTGGTCGTCGTCGGCCAGGCGCAGCAGCGATGGGCGCAGCAGTGGGCCGCGTCCGAGATCGAAGGGTCGGGTGCTTTCCCGAGCCAGCACGTCGACCAATTCGTCCTCGCCGCCGAGGACCGGGAGCACCGGGACCTCCACGGGGTGAGGCGGGTTCACGATCTGCGCGCCGTGCCCGTCCACGGTCTGGAAGGTGGTGCGCAGGGATTCGTGCCGGGCGACCAGGGTGCTCAACGCCGTGGTCAGCGCGTCGACGTCGAGGTGTCCGCGCAGTCGCAGGATGGACGGCGAGAGGTAGTCGGTGCTCTCTGGCTCGAACTGGTCGAGGAACCACAGCCGCTGCTGCGCGAACGACAACGGCAGCACGCCGTCGCGTGTCGTGCGCGGGATGACGTCGTCGTGCACGCCCGTGTGGGCGGCCACGGCCTCAATCAGCCGGGCGACTGTCGGCGAGCTGAACAGCACGCGCGGCGACAGGGACGCGTCCAGTTCTTCGCGCAGCCGGGACACCACCCGGATGCTCAGGATCGAGTCGCCGCCCAGGTCGAAGAAGTTGTCGTCGAGCCCAACGCGGGACGCGCCCAGCACGTCGGCCCAGATGCGGCAGACGCGGTCCTCCAGGGGTGTGCGCGGAGCTCGGTAGACCGAGGCCTCCGCGCGGACGTCCGGTTCGGGCAGGGCGCGGCGGTCGACCTTTCCGTTGGAGGTCATCGGGATCGCGTCGAGGACCACGAACGCCGAGGGGACCATGTAGTCGGGCAGGCGGGCGGCCGACCACGACCTGAGGTCCGTCGGGTGCGACTCGGCGGAGACGATATAGGCGACGAGGCGCTTGTGGTCATCGTCCTGCCGCGCGACCACGACGGCCTCGCGGACGTCGGGGTGTCGGGTCAGGACGGTCTCGACCTCACCGGGTTCGATCCGGAACCCGCGGATCTTGACCTGCTCGTCGGTGCGTCCGAGGTACTCCACGCTGCCGTTCGGTAGCCACCGTGCCCGGTCCCCCGTGCGGTACATGCGCTCACCGGGCACACCGAACGGGTTGGCCAGGAACCGGTCCGCTGTCAACCCCGCGCGACCCAGATACCCGCGCGCCAGCTGGATGCCGGCCAGGAACAACTCTCCCGGAACGCCGACCGGAACCGGACGCAGCAGTTGGTCGAGCACGTAGGCCGACACGTTGCGCAGCGGACCACCGATCGTGATGGGCGAGTCGGGAGCGATGCGACCGGACAGTGCGTCCACGGTGGACTCCGTCGGTCCGTAGAAGTTGTGGACGGCGGTGTCGGGGGCGGCCGCCAGTCGCCGCCACAGCGACTCGCCGATCGCCTCGCCGCCGAGCATGAGCACCTTCGGCCGGTGTTCGCCGTCCAGCAGTCCGGTGTCCAGTAGTTGTTGCGCATAGGTGGGGGTCAGGTCCAGGAAGTCGATCCGCCGATCCACGACGTAACCGACCAGCGCCGGTGGGTCGAGACGCACGTCGTCTTCCAGCACGTGCAACTCGTGGCCGTCGACCAGCAGGACGATGCCTTCCAGGGAGGTGTCGAAGGAGAACACCGCCGACAACGCCACCCGCAGACGTCCACCACCCGCGGCGGCGACGAAATCCTCCCGGTGGTTGATCACGAGGTTCACCAGACTGCGGTGCCCGATGAGCACTCCCTTGGGCTGTCCGGTGGAGCCGGAGGTGTAGATCACGTACGCGGCGTGGCCAGGACTTGACGGCGCCAATCGCTCCGCGTCGGTGAGATCCGCGGAACTGGCGTTGGCGGTGTCCGACGAGGCGAGCAGGGCGTCGGTCACGACCAGCACCGGGTTCGCGTCGTGCAGCAGGAAGTCGATCCGGTCCGCGGGCAACTCCGGGTCGACCGGCAGGTACACCCCACCGGCTTTCCACACCGCCAGCAGCGCCACCACGAACTCCGCCGACCGCGGCAACGCCAGCGCGACGATCTTCTCGGGGCCGACTCCGGCCGCTACGAAGGTCCGAGCCAGCCGGTTGGCCCGCGCGTTGAGTTCGGCGAAGGTCAACGACCGGTCACCCACCACCAGCGCGGTGGCCTCCGGCGTCCGATGCACCTGGGTCTGGAACATCTCGACGATGGTGGTGTCCGGCACGTCGCCGGTGGTGGTGTTCCACTGCTTGGTCACCTGACGGTGTTCGTCGTCGGTCATCCAGGGCAGCGCCGCGACGGCCCGGTCGGGGTCGGTGGCGATCTCCTCGAGCAGCACCACGAGGTGTGCGGCGAGTTGGTCGATGGTGCCGGGGTCGAACAGGCGGGGGTCGTAGTCCAGTTCCAGGCGCAGCCGGTCACCGAGGTTGGCGCTGAGGGTCAGGGGGAAGCTTGTGCTGTCGGCGCCGTCCACCTCGAGGACCCGGACGCCCTGTTGGGCGTTGACCAGTTCGTCCACCGGGTAGTTCTCGAACACCACGACGCTGTCGAACAACGTCGCCCCAGGGGGCACGTCGCTCCAGGACCGCAGCTCCGCCAACGACACGAAGTCGAACCGCCGCGACTCGGTCTGTGCGGCCTGCAACCGCTGGAGCCACGGCACCAGGCCGATGCGGTCGTCGATGCTCACCCGTGTGGGAACGGTGTTGATGAACAGGCCGACCATCGAGGCGACGCCCGGTAGCTCGGCTGGGCGGCCGGACACGGTCGTGCCGAACACGACGTCGGACTCGCCGCTGTAGCGGGACAACAGCAGCGCCCACGCCCCCTGCACCACGGTGTTGGCCGTCAACCCCGCGGTGCGGGCGACGCGGTGCAGGTCGGCCGAGCGTTGCGGGGTCAGTTCCGCGTGGACGGACGCGCTGGATTCCGCGCGGTGGGCCTCGAGGGGTGGTCGGTCCCAGGGCAGCGGTGTCGGGGACTCGACGCCCGTGAGAACCTGCCGCCAGTGCTGTTCGGCTTGTGCCGTGTCCTGATCGGCCAGCCACCGCAGGTAGTCGCGGAAGGGTCGGCGCGGCGGGAGTTGAGGGGTGCGCGCGTCGGCGAGCGCGTTGTACTGCTCGCACACCTCGGCCAGCACTTGGGCGAGGCTCCACCCGTCCATCAGGACGTGGTGGGCGGTCCAGAAGAGGGTGACGTCCTCGTCGGTGAGCCGGGCGATGGCCAGGCGCAGCAGCGGTGGTCGGGTCAGGTCCAGGTCGTCGTTCTCGGCGATGATCCGCTGGTGGGCGGTTTCCTGTTCCCGTGGGTCGAGGTGGCGCCAGTCGTGGTGGTCGATCGGCGTGGTCACGAGCCGGTGCACCACCTGCACGGGCTCCTCCACTCCCTCCCACACGATGCCGCTGCGCAGCACCGGGGTGCGGTCGACCACGTGGCGGCATGCCTCGGCGAGGGTGAGCGGGTCGGATACCCCGGTCAGCTTCAGCCGGAACCGGTTGACGTACGCGGTGGAGGTGTCGTCCACCAGTGAGTGGAACAGCATGCCCGTCTGCAGCGGGGTCAGCGGGTACACGTCCTCCACTGACCGGCCGTCGCCGACCAGGCGATCCACCACCGCCTGCCCCAACCGCGCCAACGGGAAGTCCGACGGCGTACGACCACCGGCCTCCGGCGACACGCAATGCGCCACGATCTCCCGCAACGCCCGCAACGCGGACTCCGCCACCGCCCGCACCGTCGACTCCTCGTGCACCCGCTCGGAGTAGTACCAGGACAGGGTCAGGTGCCCGTCCTCGATGCCGCCGACGACGTCGAGGAGGAACGCGCGGGTGCTGTCGTCGTGCTCGTTCGCGGCGGGGCTGTCGAGCCGCGTCCGGACGAGGCCCTTCTCATCGGTGTCCGCCACGTCCCATCGGCCGTGGTAGTTGAAGCTGACCGGCGGCAGCCCGATCCCCCCGAGGACGGCCGCGCCCTGCGGGCTGAGCTGCCGCAGGGCTTCGAAGCCGAAGCCTCGGCGCGGCACGGCCCGCAGCTGCTCCTTCACCGACTTGAGCACCTCGCCCCAGTCGCCGTCGGGCATGGTCAGTGCGACCGGGTACTGGGAGGTGAACCAGCCGACCGTGCGGGAGAGGTCGACGTCGTCGAGCACGTCCTCGCGGCCGTGTCCTTCCATGGTCACCGCGACGCGGTCGCGGCCCGTCCACTCCGCCAGCGCACTGCCCACAGCGCTGAGCAGCACGTCATTGGCCTGTGTGCGGTAGGCATCGGGAACTTGGTGAAGCAGCGCGTCGGTGTCGGCACGGCCCAGCCGCACGGTCACCGCGCGGGTCGAGCTCGCGGTGTTGGGTCCGTCGTGGTCGACCGGGAGGGCACCGGTCGAGGCGTCGACCGCGGAAGCCCAGTGTGCGAGTTCGTCGTCCAGCGCACCGGAGGTCACGTACTCGGAGAGCCGGTGCGCCCACTGGGTGAACCGGGTGCCGACCGGGTCGAGGTCTGCTCGTTCGCCCGCGGCTGCTCGGCGGTAGGCGATCTCCAGGTCGGCGAGCAGAACACGCCAGGACACGCCGTCCACGACCAGGTGGTGCACGGCCAAGAACAGCCGTGAGCGGCGGCCGGTGGTGAACAGCAGTGCGCGCAGCAGCGGCCCGGCGGTGATGTCCAGTTCGGTGTGAGCTGTCTCGATCGCTGCGGCCACGGTGTTCTCGCCGGCCTGCTCGTCGAGGGCGGACAGGTCGTGGTGCCGCAGGTGATCGCCGGGTCCGACGGGGGCGATGTCCTGCCACCACTGGTTGCCGACGCGGGTGAACCGGGTGCGCAGGCCCTCGTGGTGGGCGATGACGGCGTCCACGGCCTGAGACAACGCCACCGGGTCGACGTCCTCGGCCAGCTCCAGGTGCAGCGACATTGTGAAGCGGTGGGGGTTGTCGGGGTGGGAGTCGAGGTACCAGCGCTGAATCGGTGTCAGTGGTGCGGGTCCGGCGATCTCGGGACGGTGGGTGGCCTCGGGGACGCGAGTGCGCACGACGGTGGCCAGCTCGGCGATGCTCTGGTGGGTGAACACGTCCTTGGTGACCAGGTCCAGGCCCGCTTGGCGGGATCGGGAGACGATCTGGATGCTCAGGATCGAGTCTCCGCCCAAGCCGAAGAAGTTGTCGTGGACCCCGACCTGCTCGACGTGCAGCACCTCGGCCCAGATGCGGGCCAACTCCTGCTCCACGGGTGTGCTGGGTGGCACGTAGCCTTGGTCGACGCCGGTTCGCGCGTCGGGTGCGGGCAGCGCGAGGCGGTCGACCTTGCCGCTGTCGGTCGTGGGCAGCGCGTCCAGGACGACGAACAGCGCGGGCACCAGGTAGTCGGGCAGGTCGCGCTTGAGCCACGCCCGCAGGTCGTCAGCGGTGGGAGCGGCAGTGCCCGCGGGCACGACGTAGGCGACGAGCCGATGCGTGCCGGGCTCGTCCTCTCGAGCGACGACGACCGTCTCGGCGACGTCGGGGTGCCCGGCGAGAGCGGTTTGCACCTCCCCCGGTTCGATGCGGTAACCGCGGATCTTGATCTGGTCGTCGGTGCGTCCCCGGTATTCCAGCACGCCGTCGGCGGTCCACCGGACGATGTCGCCGGTGCGGTACAGGCGACTGCCGGGTGCCCCGAACGGGTTGGCGACGAACCGGTCCGCGGTCAGGCCAGGCCGGTTGAGGTAGCCGCGTGCCACCTGCGCGCCCGCCAGGTGCAGTTCGCCGAACACGCCGAGCGGGGTGGGTCGTCCCTCGGTGTCCAGCACGTAGGCGCGCAGGTTGCGGCCGGGGACGCCGATCGCCGGGAGTTCGCGGTCGGCGATCGGCGTCCACACCGAGTCGACGGTGCACTCGGTGGGCCCGTAGAGGTTGTAGCCGGTGACGCCGTCGGCGTCGGCGAGCGCGCGCCAGAGGGGTTCCCCGACGGCTTCGCCGCCCAGGGCCACGAGCGTCAGGTGGTGCCGTTGGTCGGTCAGCACCCCTTCCGGTAGCAATTGCTGGAAGTAGGTCGGGGTGCAGCTGAGGAAGTCGATCCGGTGCTCGACGAGGTGCTCGGCCATCGTGTGGGGGTCGAGCCGGACGTCGTCGGGGACCAGGTGCAGTTCGTGGCCCGCGGCCAGTAGCAGCAGCCCTTCCCAGGAAGCGTCGAAGGAGAACGCGGCGACGGCGATGCCGCGCAGCCTCGTCCCGGTCTCGGGCAGCAGGCGGGTGTGGTGGTCGACGACGAGGTTGGCGAGGTTGCGGTGCTCGACCACGACACCCTTGGGGCGTCCGGTGGAGCCGGAGGTGTAGATGACGTAGGCGGGGTTGTGCGGCCGAAGCGGAGCGGTCCGGTCGTCGTCGGACACGTCGGCGGCGGAGAGCCGGTCCACGGCGGCGCGTGTCGCGGGATCGTCGAGCACCAGGCGTGAGCGGCCCTCGGGCACGTTGCCGCCGTCGCCGGTGGTCACCACGAGCACCGGTTGCGCGTCCCGCAGCACGAACGCGATCCGCTCGGCGGGGTGGTGGGGGTCGACCGGCAGGTAAGCGCCTCCGGCCTTGAGCACCGCGAGGACGGCGAACACCAGTTCCGGTGACCGGGGCAGCGCCAACGCCACCACGGACTCGGGGCCGACACCGGCGGAGATCATCTGTCGGGCCAACCGGTTGGTGTGGCCGTTCACCTCGGCGAAGGTCCACGAGCGGTCGCCCGCGACCACGGCTGTCGCATCGGCTGTGCGTGCGGCCTGGTCCTCGAAGACCTGGTGGTAGGCCGGGGTAGGCCCGTCCAGGTCGGTGTCGTTCCCGTCGCGCAGCACGGTGCGCAGTTCGTCGTGGGTGAGCATCGGCAGGTCGGACACCGCGCGGTCGGCGTCGGAGGCCACGGCGTCGAGCAGCACGCCGACGTGGGCGACCATCCGCTCGGCCGTGGCGGCGTCGAACAGGGCGGTGTCGTAGGTCAGCACCGCTTCCAGCCGGTCGTCGACTTCCTGGAACTGAAAGGACACGTCGAAGCCCGCCGCCACCGACGGCGGGGGCAGTTCCTCGACTCGCAGGCCGGGCAGGCGAGGGCCGTCGTCCGGGACGTTCTGCAGGACGACCATCGCCTGGAACAGCGGGGTGCGGCTGGGGTCCCGCACGGGG